>JAWXUZ010000130.1:0-5689 GCA_044425835.1 Bacillota bacterium
GGGGAGCAGGCGACCAAAGGTCGCCACCCAAGAGATACTGCAAACTTCAGGTAAATGGGCGAACTTAAAGTTTTTTCTTTTTTTAAAAAAATGGCAATATTTAGTTGGTATCTCAATACTACGAAATACAATCGAATTGGCACGACGTTTTCCATCTTTTAGTTTGCCACCTACAAAACCACCGACATCTTTTATTTTGTCTTGCTCCATCTTTGTCATATTGAAATATTCGCCTTGCGTTTCTCTCGTGATGGTCGTTTGCGACAAAAAATCGATAAGGTGCTTCCATGTGGTGGTTTTGTTTTTCCAGTACGTTTCAAAACGACTTTTGCCTGTCGCTATGTGAAATTTGTCCATCTTGTCACCTCTAATCTTTTTTGTAATACGCCGTGATGTAGCCCTCTGCTTTGAGTGGCAAACCTTTTGCCCAAGGAATTTCTGCACCCATGCGTTTTTCTAAGCCATTTAAAACGGCTGTCGCCTCTGCTTTTTTGCACTCCACAATGATTTCATCATGTACATGAAAAATGATGTCGTAACCATTTTTGTCGACTGCAAATAGGCTTTCCGCCAAACAATCCCTTGCAATGGCTTGCACGATATTTTCAGTCAACTTACCACCGAATGTTGAGACGGTTTCCCATTTTTTTGATGTCTGGTTCATACCACCATAGAATAAAGCTTTGCTTCCAAACTGATTTTCTTTGATGTGTGGCTTTTGGTAGGCCAATGCACGACCGCTTGGAAGTTGTATGAATAAAATAGCGTTTCGCATAGAAATCGTAAGGCAAGCCACCGTTTCTACAGTATTTTTTTCTACGACTTTGATACACGCTTTTTCAATTGTTTTCCAAAATTTCGTAATGTTTTGGTTCGCTGACCGCCACGATTTCACAAGCGTTTGCAGTTCCTCTTCAAGCACTCCTTGTTCCAACGCACCCATAGAAATCAATGCTCCAGTGCTACCACCGTAACCAAGTGCAAGCTCCGCAATTTTCCCTTTTTGCCGTAGCGGACTGCCTTTTCCGATTTCTGCAATCGGTACATGGAACATCTCACTCGCAGAGGCTTCATATATTTTGCCATGCGTTTTGAAGACATCCAGTCTCCACTCTTCCTTGCAAAGCCACGCAAGGACTCGTGCTTCGATTGCTGAAAAATCAGCTACGACAAATACATTTTCTCGACCGTGTGGTACGAGTGCCGTACGCACCAATTCAGACAGCGTAGACTGCAATTTTTCTTCACCGTATAAAAAGTCGAACCACTGCAAGCTTTTGATTTTGACTGTATCTCGTGCAGTGTCAAGGTCACTTAGGTAATTGCGTGGTAGATTATGTACTTGGACCATTCGCCCTGCCCATCTGCCTGTGCGTGAAGCTCCATAAAATTGCAACACTCCACGGACGACACCGCCGACTTCACTTTTTAGCATTGCATTGTATTTTTTGACACTCGTTTTTCCGATGGACTGTTTCAGTCCAAGTACTTTTTTGATGGTGTCATCTTCGGTACTCTGTAGCAGTTTGGATAGACTTTCTTTGTCTACACTTTTGAGAGTCGTGTCCAGTCTATCTTCTATCCAATTTTTCATTTGAATAATTGAGTTTGCATTTTGCATTCCTGTAATCTCGCAAATTTCATTTTTGATTTCGGCTTCCAATTCTTCATTGAGTTGTATTGCTGCTTTGGCAAGTGTGAGATCAATTCTGATTCCCCTGTCGTTGATTTTTTGGTCGAGATGATACAGCTCTTTTTCTTTTTCAGTCATAGGAAACTCACCAAGAAGATTTCTAAGCTCACGCTCGACCGCCACATCTTGCAGACAATACGCTTTGAATTGCTCCCACTTCTCCATATCGTGTTCTGGTAAATTTCTTGTGCGGTAACAGTTTGTTTGAGTCGCTTTGCAAGGTACTGAAAAATATTTGATGAGTGCCGATCCTTTCTTATCTTTCTGATCAGCAAGCCCCAAATGCTCCGCCACTCTCTCCAAAGAAGATGGAAGCCCAAGCACCGAACTATGCACGCTGGTGCATTCCCATTGTTCGATTGGCAAGTGTAGATTGAATTGTCGATTGATACAAACACGCTCAAAAAGTGCGTTGTAAGCCGTCTTTTTGACATCAGAATTTTGCAAATCGAAAAGCACGCTTTGTGGCAATATTCCCGATGTCAAATCGACGATTTGAATATCTTCATCATCATACGCATACGCAAAAAGTAGTATAGAAAAATCGGGTGCAGACACGTATTTGTACACACCCGATTTGATTAAATCTACACTGCTATACGTTTCAATATCGATAGCTAGTGTCTTCATATTGTCCCTTTCTTTTAGAATCTGCCACCGACTTCATCATCAGCATCATCCTCATCGTCATCTTCAAAGTCAGTGGTGTCAAGGTCAGCAAATCCTGCAAAATCATCTTCGGCTTTGCTCCTTCCGCCTAGAAAATCACCATCAGCTGTTTTCATAATATGGTTGATACCACAAGCGACACCTCTATTTCCATTGTTATTAAATATATAAAAATTGACACTCGCACGACCATAGCAACCGCTATACAATTCTTCGGAATTCGTAATCGGCACTAATTTTTTATTGACGACAGACGGCTTTGTTTTTGAAGATGCGTTGATGAACATCATATTTTCGTAGACCAAGTCATCTTCACGTTCCGCATCGCCATCACGCAAAGGCAATTTGAGATTGTTGATTTTCCCACCTAGTTTACTTTTGCCATTTTCAATCGCTTGCTTGATGGCTTGGTCGATTGCCTCTAAGGTGTCTGTATCGCCTTTATCGATAAGGAGTGACACACTATATTTTTCTTCACCCCCATTGATTGAGGAAGGCTCCCAAATATGCACGTAGCTAAAACGCACAACACCTGTAATTACTTTTGTTCCGTCCACTTTTGCTTTCAATTTTGGTTTTTTCATACTTTTGTCCTCTGCTTTCTTTTTTTAGTTTTCGTTTTCGTTTTGGTTTTCGTCTGCAAATTCTGCAAACTCTTTTTGTGCCTGCAAGGCGGAATTGAGTGCTACTCTCTTGTCGCTTTCTTTTGCAATCGTTGGTGCTCCAGACGGTTTGACAATGAATTTTTTCAGCGTATCGCCTATGTATTTTTTGCCATACCGTTCTTCAAGCGTAGTAATTGTGATGAATTTCTTTTCGTAAAAATCAGCCGTTTTGACTTCTGCATTTTGCTTTTTGATTGCACGAATCATAGCCTTTTCATCACCGACTAATTTACGATTGCTTTTTCCCTCAACCACCTTGTAGCCGATAATTTCTTCTCCAGAAAGAAGTTTCTGCACGGCATGACTTTTTACAAGTTTTGCCCATGCGTTCAGCTGATCCACCTTGCTTAGAATTTCAGACAATTCATCATTCGATAGCTTGTTGACATCTTTTTCGGCATATTCTTCTAGTGCCAAAATATCAGCGTTGTACTTTCTGCAAAACGGTCTTGCCTTGCAGAAGTTGCTGTCACACCAATTGCCGACAACGGCATCACCGATGCCTTCATATGCTTTTTCTGCTTGTGCTTTGATGGATTCGCCCCATTGATACAAATCATCTGCTTGCATTTCCACACTTGAAATGTGATCCAGTCGTGGTTGGTAAATCGTCATGATGACAGTTTCGGGTGCGTGGAAAATCTCAAATTGTTCTAAGCAACCCAAGGCATACAATCGCAATTGGTAGTTGTCTTCCGCATCCACCCTCACACCTTTTCCATATTTCAAGTCGATGATTTCAAGGTGCGTATCATTTAGAATCACCACGTCAGCAGTGCCGAAACTTTCTCTTGCCCATGCACTCAAATCGACTCTCATTTCAATGTAAACTTTCGTATCTGATTCATATTTTCCAAGCGTTTCAACGACAAAATCTTTGTATTCTGTGGTGTATTCTTCCATGACTTCATCAACTGTAGAGACTTCTTTCAATTCCTTGACTGCCTTTTCATACTCAACATGGCTTAGTTTTTTCAACTCCAGTTTCAGCTTCAATTCACCCAATGTATGGGCGACTGTTCCCTCTTCTGCGTAGGCACTCTTTTCTTCTGCGACACCCGATTCGAGTGCGGTTGAGATGGTACAATTCAGCCATTTTTTCGCACTTGATGGACTTAGTTTTGCGTGGTCACTTGGCATATCAAAACCCCCTCTTTCTATCGGTAATCTCTTGAATCAAGGCTCCATACTGTGATGAATCAAGATCACGTACTTTTCTCACACCGAAACTATGTACAATCTCCATTGCTTTTTTATCACCAAATGCATCAGCAAAATCAGCAGGGCTTTTCTGACATCTTTTTCGGTTGGTTCAGCTTTGGCTTGCTCCGATAAAAATTCTTTCGGAATGGGATCGTCATCTTCATCTTCCTCTTTTTTAGGTACGACACTATCTTTTTTCACCTTTTTTTGCACAATGCTACTTTCTGTAGCTTCCTTTGGCACTTCCTTTGGTGCTTCCTTTTTCGGCTTCTCTGCTTCTCCTGCTTCTCCTGCTTCTCCTGTTTCAGCATATCGAAAGCCGATTTTTTCCTTATTTTCTTCGGCTTCATATTCAGCGAAATCGCCGTACTTTACCCTTTTTTCATCTAGCCAAGCCAAGTTTTTCCGCATGGCTTCTTTGTCGTCCTCTTCACTATGCACCACACCCATGCAGATACCCTCAATCTCGTTGACGACTCTTTTGTACTCTTGCAAAAGGTCATCCGCATACGCTAACCGCCCTGTTATATCCTTATGGTTCAGCAATCTAAATACTAATTTTGACATGAAATTCTTCCTCCTTATTCTCCCAATAATTCTTGATATTTCAACGATTTTTCAACTACTTTTTTCGTATATGAAGTAGTGAAAATATTTTGTTGCCATAGATTTTTTGCACCTGATTCGCCACAGTTGTAAGCCATTAAGACTTGCTCTGTGGTGTCGTATGAATCGAATAAACCTCTCAAAACTGTGACACCTGCAAGCGTGTTTTCATACGGATCTAGGAAATCACTGATTCCCAAATGGTTTGACAGCCACTCATGGTTGATGGTATGGATCTGCATCAGCCCGTAGCAGTTACCACTCACGATATCGGGAGTAAAACTGCTTTCCGTTTCAATGACGGCAAGCAACAACGCATAGTCGATAGAAAAAGCATGTGCCAAGCTATGTAAGTACCGTTGCAAATCTTCATCAATTGGTAGATCCAACAAGACGAAATCTGCATCGGCTCGACTCCATGACGGTGCATCCACGAGTCGCTCCACCAAATCCAGTGGGAATTGCTCCCTTTCTGTCAAGCGAATCTCCCCATAAAGTGGGGCTTGTACTTCTTGAAATTCCGCTACAGAAACTGTTTCTGGTGGTGGTGCATTTGCTTCTTTTGATTCCATGCATTCTATGAATACAACGCAAGATACACACGTCACAAATACTACTCCTACAAGACAAAAGTTGAAAAAGAACTCTTTTTTTCTATACTTTTCTTCTTCGGGCAATTGTGCCCTTACCTCTCGTATTTCTTTCATTCCGAATTTTTTATTCATAACTTTACCTTGAGTTTCCGCAAAATGCAAATTAAAATCAGTAACTTTTGGGCACATTGCTATTTTCATACAAAAATAAAAATGGTGAACGATAACGACTCAATAAATTGCACAAAAATAAACCCGAT
>JAWXUZ010000131.1:0-5688 GCA_044425835.1 Bacillota bacterium
CACAGAGGCAGTCGAAGACGGGTATGGCGATACGATATTGGGTTGTGACCATGAACAAAGGGCGAACGCACGAGGGTATGCATCACCGTGGTCGGCTGTGACCAAAAATCCGTCGGAGGAAACATCAATCATTTGATTGAAAGAATGGCTGACATACCCTGTCGCAACATTGGACACACCTGTCCCTTTGTTGAGAAGTGTCATAGAATCGAGGTCAATTGTGAATCTCATATTGGCTTGGTGATTGAGTCCATCAGAAGATTGGTACATCGTATGGTGCGTATGTACAAGTAAATTTCCGCCATATTCAATCATATCTGCAAAAGAGACCTTGCCCACAGTATTGATATCACGCAAGGCGATTTGGCTGATTCGATTCCAGTTTTTATCGTATTTTACGATACGCACCACTTCTTGTGAACTGCTTTCACTTTCATTTGTCGTAGCAAACATGAAATAGTAATGCTTCTCGCCCTCATGGAAAGAGACGAAAGAAGACAACTCTACAGGGATTGTCCTGTTGCCTGTCAATTCAAAATCGGTGTTGTATTCTTCGATATTGACTGTGGCACCAGAAATATATTCGACACGAATGTAGCCATTTGTTGCTTCGACCAAAGTCGAGGTCGTATTTCTTGTATTGCCATACATTGCGGTATTGTTGCTGGCAATGCCACTTTCGTTGAGTGCGGTGGTGCTTGAGATGGTTGGTTTTGAAACTGTAGCTGTCGTTGTGGTAGTGGTCGTAGGTGCGACTACTTCTTCCTCTTCGGTTTCCTCTTCCTCTTCCGCTACTTCTTCCTCTTCTACCTCCTCCTCTTTTTCTACTTCTTCTTCAATATCTTCCTCTGAATCATCAGTAGTAGTATCAGTAGTAGTATCAGAAGTAGTACCGTTTGTATCAGTATCAGTAGTAGTGTCCGTTGAAGTATTACCTGATGTACTACCCGTTGATGTAGATTCTCTGACATACATTGTAATTTCAGCAGGAGTACAAGTTAAAATTTGGCTCGAGTTCAAATAAAAATACGTTGTATACGTACCTACAGGTAGACCGTCTTTCAAGTAAATTGTAAGTTTCGTGGAGCTATTGCCAGCGAGTGTCGTAGAAGGGGCATCTCCGAGATAGAAACAGTCCTCATCTCCGCCTTCTAAGTAGCCCATGACATTGTAAACTGGGGAGGTGCCATTGGAATAGTTGTGCGTGATTGGATAGTCTGCCCCATTGTATCCGACAGCAACGTAGCCTTTCGTATAAGAAGTGCTTGTCGCATAAGACGATGCACTTGTTATCAATTGGGTGTTGGTAACGGAAACAGGAAAATCTTTTTGGTACGTGCCTGTACTTGTTTGGATTGTGCCTGTTATGATGGCATTGCCCTCATTTTTTGCAGTGAAGGCATCATCAGAAATCGTTGCATTCGTATTGAAATCATACTTGATTTTCCAATCGAGACTGTAATCCAAACCTTCCGGTTTTACAGAAGGATTGAGTGTCATAGGGGTGTTGGTTACGGCATTATGCCCCAAAGTCAAGTAAAAACTCGTGACACCTGAATTGTTGTCAATCAAACTTTCGATGGTACTTGCGTGTGTGTCGACGATGGCGGTTTGGTAGACACCTGAAAATGCCAAAAGAATTGCGAGTGCATTGCAAATTAATTTTTTTCTCATTTGAACCTCCTAAAATTTTCTGAATTAGTGATAGTACCTCAAATAGTATATCACACAAATTTCACAATGTCTACAGAAAATTAAGAAATCCATAAGAAATATTAAAAAATAGTTAGAAAATCATTGTATTTTATACTCACGTTTCAATAAATAAAGGACGAGCAAAAAAGTCAAACCCTCCGTCACAGGAGCGGAAGACCAGATGCCATTCATCAAGAAAATTTTCGATAGTATAATGGCACTCGGTACGAGAAGTACGATGCCTCGACAAACCGATATCATCATCGCACTTTTTGCTTGTTCAGTGGCACTAAAATACGCTGCAATCACGACGTTAATTCCTGAAAATAATATCCCGAGGAAGTAAATGTCGAAGCCAACCATGGCAAGCTCTGCGAGTTGTTGGTTGTGCGTTTCGTTGAAAATGGCGATGATGCTTGCTTTCGTGAAAAATAAAAAAATGTAGATGAAAAGTCCAATCAAAAAGGAAGTCGTGCCACCGAGTCGCACTAAATTTTTGAGTTGCTCACGGTCATTTTTGCCAAATTCACGGCTTGCCAAGGGCTGTACACCTTGTGCCACACCGTTGAATACAGAAATCATAACGAGGGCAATGTTGGCAACGACACCATACGCTGCGAGACCGATATTTCCCTCTAAATCAAGTATCAATAAATTAAATAGCACCATAACGAGAGCATTGGAAACTTCAGCCACCCATGTAGATGCACCTAAAGTGATGATGGCTTTGCCGTAAAATCCCTTAAATTTCCATGGCAAGCGGTATTTCATTTTCCTAAATTGCAAGAAATACAGTACACATAGGCTGATGATTGGGGAAAGTCCTGTGGCAAACGATGCCCCGAAAATGCCCATATTCATATGGTACATGAAGATGTAATCGAGTAGGATATTCATCATGCTTCCTGTGAGCATGGCACACATTACAATTTTTGGTTGCCCAAAATTCCGAACGAACGCAAGACAGACAGTATTCGTTACGAAAAAAATGGTGAATGCAATCATTGTTTTGATGTAGGTGATGGTCAAATCCAAAGTTTCTGCATCAGCCCCCAATAATATGGAAATTTCAGGAGTGAAAATGATGCCAAAAACCGTGAATACAATGGAAAATATCCATGCCATACAGAGTGTCTGTTTCAAGATTTCACGGCTTTCTTCGAGATCGCCTCTTGCCTTTGCGATGGAGTAATTGGCTCCGCCACCCATACCAAACATTAGCCCCACAGCGTTAAAGGCACAGTATACAGGTATTGCAAAATTGAGTGCCGCCAAGCCCATAGGGCCTACGATGGCTGCGATGAAGTAGGTATCTGCTAAAATGTAGAAAGAGATGCCCACCATTCCTAAAATATTGAATGAAACGTAACGTAAAAATTCTTTGCCCATGATTGCTCCTTAAATTGTAGTGATTCCTTAAGCGGTATCGTTCTACTATATCGTATTTTCCATAAAAAAGCAAGGGAATCAAAAATAAAAAAGACCTCGCACTGCATGGCAGATTGAGATCTTAGGATTTCTTATTTCGCAGATGGATCGTTGATTACAAGGGCAATGATTTCCAAATCTTCACTGCTTGAGTGATTTTCAAGTGAGTGATGATCCCCTACGTTAATGCAGCAGACATCTCCTGGAACTACTACGGTTTTTGTGCCATCGCTGTCAATAAAAGTACCTTCCCCTTTGATGATTGCGTATGGCTCTGTATCGCCTACGTGTTGGTGCCAACCGATGCTACTGTTTGGTTTTACGACAACTTTGGCAAACATTGCATTTTGTCCAAGTAGTTCTTCTCCTTCAAGAAAATGGTGCATTTCAATGCTACCATCGCCTCCTCTTGCATTGTCAATTTTGACTACTCTTGCTTTTTTTACCATAATAAAATCTCCTTTCAATCTCTAAATCACGATGTTTTATAGTACACATTCAGTATATCACATTTGAAAGAAATTTCCTATATAAAAATGAAAAAAAATGTGATAGAATAGATTTAGATGTCGAAGGAACAAGAATCAAGGGGGAACTTTTTATGAAAACGTATGCAACGAAAGAAATGATGGTGGAAGTCGTGGAGGAAATAAAGTGCAATCGTTGTGGAAAAATGATTCCTACCGATGAGAGTGAGGGGTATTTTCACGGCGAGCAATTGTGGGGGTATTTTTCAAACAAAGATGGCCGACACGATTCCTTTGATTTGTGCGAGGGCTGTTATGACTTGTTTGTGGAGTCATTTGCTTTGCCTGTATTTACACAGGAAGAGTAGAACGCTGTGTTTGGTTGGTATTTCAATAGTAACGAAAATAAAATTTTGACTCATGCATAATCACATTCTTCTTTTCATACATTGTACAAAAGCCATTTTAGGAGGAAGCACATGGAGAATTTGAAGATATATAGTGAAATTGCAAGTCGCACAGGAGGAGATATTTACATTGGGGTCGTAGGTCCAGTCCGCACAGGAAAATCCACGTTCATCAAGCGTTTTATGGATTTACTCGTTTTGCCAAACATCACGAATTTCGATGCCAAAGAACGTGCAAAAGACGAATTGCCACAATCTGCCTCGGGCAGAAATATCATGACTACAGAACTGAAATTCGTACCAAATGAAGCCGTACCGATTACACTCGAAGATACGGTCGATATGAAAGTCCGCTTGATTGATTGCGTGGGGTATCTCGTGCCAGAAGCGGAAGGTCATATGGAGGGTGAGTTGCCACGCATGGTGAATACACCATGGCAGACGGCCCCTATGCCATTTGTCGAAGCGGCAGAAATGGGCACACAAAAAGTCATAGCCGACCATTCCACAATCGGCATTGTCGTGACTACGGATGGCACGGTGACAGATTTGCCACGAGAAAATTACATAGAAGCAGAAGAAAGAGTCATTTCAGAATTGAAAGAGCTGGGCAAACCGTTCGTGATTTTACTCAACACTGCAAGTCCATATACTCAAGAATCAGCGGAGTTGGTGTCGTCTTTGGAAAATTTACACGGTGTACCTGTTTTGGCGATGAACATTGCCCAACTCAAAAATGACGATATCCAAAAAGTACTGGAAAAAGTATTGTACCAATTTCCGATGCAAGAATTGAGATTCTTTTTCCCGAATTGGGTCAATACCTTGGAAGAAAATCACTGGTTGAAAAAAGAAATGATCGGCGGATTGCGTGATATGATGCACCGTCTCGAGAAATTTTCTGACTTGCAGGAGTTACTCAATTCATTTGGTGAGAGTGTCTCTCTCGAAAAAGTATACGTCGATAAAATGTTGCCTGGGGAAGGGCTTGCCAACGTCAATCTCAATTTGAAAGAGGGCTTGTTTTATCAGATTTTGAGCGAAAGTCTCGATTTGCCAATTGAAAATGATTATGCATTGATTTCTACACTAAAAATGCTGTCTGAAACGAAAAGGGAATACGACAAATTATCAGGTGCATTTCAAGATGTGAAGCGAAAAGGGTATGGCATTGTACCGCCATCCTTCGATGAAATCACACTCGAAAAACCAGCAGTGTTTAAGCAAGGCAGTCGCTATGGCATTCAGCTAAAAGCACGAGGGGAAACGATTCACTTGATCAAAGCCGAAGTCGAAACGGCAGTCGCTCCGATCATTGGGAACGAGGAACAGTCGAAAGAATTTATCGATAATTTGATGAGGGATTACGAGGCGACACCTGACCAAATTTGGGATTTGAATATCTTTGGGAAGACGTTGCAGTCGATGGTGCATGATGGGATTCAAAATAAGATTTATCGTATGCCAGAAGACGCACAAGAGAAGTTGGGCGAAACGCTAGAGAAAATTATGAATGAGGGTAGTGGCGGTTTGATTTGTATTATTTTGTAGGATTGTGAAAAGCAAAAAAGCACTTGGGAGGAAATCCTAAGTGCTTTTTGCTATGTGTTGGGTAAAGTTCTAATACAGATATTGATCCGATAACGAAATATCGCCCCAATAAGGTGTCAGAATTTATGACGGGCGACCAC
>JAWXUZ010000026.1:0-29621 GCA_044425835.1 Bacillota bacterium
GACACATTCGCCAGTATTTCACCAATGGAAGGGCTTGTCATCGATAAAAATGTGACGATGGGCGACTTGAAAGGGGCTTTGGCAGTATTTGCAAAAGAACTCTTCGGCGAAAATACGAAAGTGCGTTTCCGTCCACATCATTTCCCATTTACAGAACCGAGTGCCGAAATGGACGTGACTTGTTTTGCTTGCGGTGGCGATGGTTGTCGAGTGTGCAAAGGCGAGGGTTATATTGAATTGTTGGGTTGCGGTATGGTGCATCCAAAGGTACTGAAAATGAGTGGCATTGACCCAGAAGAATACAGTGGTTTTGCGTTTGGTATGGGGCTTGAGCGTGTGGCAATGCAGAGATATGGCATTACTGACTTGAGATTATTATTTGAAAATGACATGAAATTTTTGAAACAATTCTAAGAGCTTAGTTATCAGTGGACAGTTTTTAGTACAGTTTATTGCAGTTAGTTGTGTTGATTTTCCAATTCAATATTCCAAAAATATAAAACTTTTTCACCACTAAGGTTAGCAAAATTAAAGTTTTACTCAATTTTTTTTAAAAAATTGCGGAGTTTGAGGCAGAGCCTCAAGGTCTTTTCTTTTTTAAAATGTCAATATTTAATTGGTACCTCAATAATTAAAGGAGTGAAATAAAAAATGAATATACCAATGTCTTGGTTAAAAGAATATACCGATGTCGAAGCAGATATCAAAGCATACGTCGAAGACATCACGATGAGCGGTTCCAAAGTAGAGGGCTACGAAAAAGTTTCCGACGACATCAAAAAAGTCGTTTCGGGTACGATCAAAGCCATCACGAAACACCCCAATGCAGACAAATTACAAATTTGTACAATCGACGTAGGCAGTGGAAGTGACCTCACAATCGTCACTGGTGCGAAAAATATTGCTGTGGGACAATTCGTCCCTGTGGCTCTTGACGGTGCAGTTATTACAGAGGGCAAAGAAATCCATACAGGCGATTTGCGTGGCATTTCCTCTGAGGGCATGCTTTGTTCTGTGGAAGAACTCGGTTTCGATCGCCACGATTTCCCTGAAGCACCTGAAAATGGAATTTACATCTTCCCTGAACCAGTCGAACTCGGAAAAGATGTAACAGATCTACTCGACATCAAAGAAACAGTCGTAGAATTTGAAATCACATCAAACCGCCCTGACTGTTTCAGCATGGTGGGTATGGCAAGAGAAACGGCTGCGACGTACAAAAAAGAATTTCGTTATCCAGAAATTAAAGTCGAAGAAAAAGCTGGTGGCAATGTTGCAGATTTGATATCTGTACAAATTGACAATCCAGATTTGTGTCCTCGTTATGTGGCACGAGCGGTGAAAAATGTCCGCATTGCACCGTCTCCACGTTGGATGAGAAAACGCTTGCGTATGGCTGGTGTGCGTCCAATCAATAACATTGTCGATATCACAAATTATGTAATGCTTGAGATGGGACAACCAATGCACGCTTTCGATGTCGATTGTATTGCCGACCGAAAAATCATCGTCAGAAATGCAAAGCAAGATGAAACGATTATGACACTCGATGGCATTGAACGCAAACTCGATTCTTCAATGCTTGTCATTGCCGATTCTGAAAAAGCAGTGGCAATTGCTGGAGTTATGGGTGGTGAAAACTCAAAAATCAGCGAAGAAGCAGAAGCGATTTTATTTGAATCCGCAAACTTCGATGGCTCAAATGTGCGTTTGACTGCAAAAAGTGTGGGGCTTCGTACCGATGCATCGAGTAAATTTGAAAAATGCATCGATCCGAATTTATGCTTGGAAGCCATCAATCGAGCAGTGCAACTTGTGGAGGAACTCGGTATTGGTGAAGTTGTCGCTGGTGTAGTTGATTGTTATCCAAAAGTTCGTTCGACATGGACGCTTTCTTACAATCCAGACTGGATCAACAACTTCCTCGGCACAAAGATTCCTGAAGCAGATATGGTCGATACGTTCACTCGTCTTGGTATGGTCGTCGATACAACTGCAAAAACTGTCGTTGTGCCAACGTACCGCCCTGATTTAGAAGCCCAAGCTGACCTTGCGGAAGAAGTGGCAAGATTTTTTGGCTATGATAAAATTGAACCGACTTTGGCAACAGGTACACCAACCGTTGGGAAAAAATCGTATCCACAAACGATTACTGCAATGGTGAAAGAATTGTTGGTTGGCGAGGGGATTTCTGAGGCAATGACGTATAGTTTTGAAAGCCCTAAGATTTTCGATAAGTTGTCGATTCCAGCAAATGATCCTCTCCGCAAAGCAGTGGTCATCTCCAATCCATTGGGCGAAGATTTCAGCGTGATGCGTACCGTTTCTTTCAACGGAATTTTGAATGCACTTTCTACGAATTACAATCGCAGAAACAAGGAAGCAGCATTGTTTGAAATCGCAAAGGTGTATACACCAAAAGCTGTACCAGTGACAGAATTGCCAACTGAAACACCAACTTTGACGATGGGACTCTATGGCAAAATGGATTTTTATGACCTCAAAGGGATTTTGGAACATATCTTCCAAGTACTTGGAATGAAAGAAAAAGTCGAGTTTGATACAGAAGAAACAAAACCTTGGATGCACCCTGGTCGCACTGCAAAAATGACTGTAGACGGTGATTCTATCGGTTATTTGGGGGAAGTTCACCCAGCTGTAGCAAAAAAATACGACATCGGCACGAGTGCATTTCTTGCGGTCGTTGACATGGAAAAATTGATTCAATACGCAAATCGTGAAATTATCTATCGTCCATTGCCGAAATTCCCAGCAATGTCAAGGGATATTGCAATGCTTGTCAAAGAGGATGTGACAGTGAAAATGTTGCATGATACGATTGCGAAAAATGGCGGTGCATTTTTGGAAGATATCACATTATTTGATGTATACCAAGGAAGCCAAATTGAAGCCGGACATAAATCTGTGGCATATTCCATTGACTTTAGAAGTCCAGATCGTACGTTGACTGAAAGCGATGTCAACCAAGCGATGGAGCAAATTTTGTCTGCACTGAAAAATGAGTGCAATGCCAATTTGCGTGATAAATAAAATAAAATAAACGTAACTATTCAGTACTCTAACAAACAATATTGAAATTATTCTTTTTCAGAAGTTTTTCAGTACGCTAACGTTTGGAAAAATAAAAGTTTACTCAATTTTTTCAAAAATTGCAGAGTGTGAGACAGAGTCTCACGGTCTTAAAAATAAGTCCCTGAACAGTTACAAATAAAATTTAAAGGACAACCATCGAAATCACTTCTGTGTTTTCTGTGGTTGTTTTTATATCAAAGGAGGGCTTATGAAAATTGAGCATATGGCAATTTACGTCAACGACATAGAGGGGGCAAAACAATTTTTTGTGGAGTATTTCGGTGCGACTGCAAATGATAAATACGAAAATCAAACGACAGGCTTCCAATCGTATTTTCTATCTTTTGAAGATGGGGCAAGAATTGAAATTATGAACCGTCCCGATATGGAAAATCAGGAGAAATCAGCGACACAAACAGGATTTAGTCACCTTGCATTTTCTGTAGGCAGTAAGGAAGTGGTGGATAAAATGACAGAGCGATTCCGAGCAGATGGGTATGAAGTTGCAAGTGGACCAAGGACAACTGGAGATGGGTATTATGAAAGTTGTATTGTTGGGTTTGAGGGGAATATATTTGAAATTACAGTGTGATGATTGTCTGAGGGGACTTTCGTTTTTAGAATATCATCAACTTTTTTGTTTGTAAATTTTGATTGAGACAAGATATTGAGGTGCCAATTCAATATTGCCAAATTACAGCAGTCTCATTGACAGGCGACCACAGGGTCAGAGTTTCCTACAAAAAGCTTGAAATATCAATATGTAGGGGCGACCTGTGGTCGCCCGCTTGCATTTTCGCACCTTGTTTTAGGAAACATTTAATTTTGGGGAGCGATAAAATAAAAGAGACTGAACAGCTACCCAGATTTTAGCCAAACCCACTCAAAATAGCGAAGTAGTGTCTATTTATTCTTGTTGCTCTACAGGTTGGTTTCCCATACTGAATGAAAGAATTTCTAAAAATTCATCAAGCCTTTGCTCAACAAGTTCTGCAACAAATTCTACAAATGGTTGCAAATCTTTTTCACTGCCGTATTTGTCAAGTGCCTCATAATATGCGAGGGTATTTTTTGCTGATATAGAAACAGGAGGAAAGCCCTCTATCATAAGCTGATAGTTCATAATTTGTCTTGAAGTCCTGCCATTTCCATCAATAAAAGGGTGTATACGCACAAACTCTGCGTGTGTCCATGCGGCAAGTTCTATAGGGTTTAAATCACCACGACAGCTTAAATCTGCAAAGAAATTTTTGACCCCAAGATACATCTTTTGTCCGACAGGTGGTTTGAAATTTGCACCAGAAATGGTAACAACTTCATTTCTGTAAATACCGCCCACTAGGATATTCTCGTTAATAATAGCATGAATATCTTTTGTGATTTTTTCATCTAAAGGCAAACCCTCAGCAACGCATTGTTCCACATATAACGTAGCTTTATGGTTGTTTACAACTTCATATATTTCTCGAAGCTTTTTACCACCGATAGATATATGATCCTCCAAAACAACTTTGGTTTCTATCAAAGTAAGTGTATTTCCCTCAATCGCTGTAGAGTTATGAGTAAACTCGATATGAAACGCTGCCTGCACCTTTTCTAATACTTCTTTGGGTATTAGATGCAAATGTTCCTTATATATTCTCTGTTTCTCAAACAGTAAATCAAAGTTCAAGGTCAGTTCCTCCCTAGTATAATAATGGTATAGCTACCAAAGCGATACATTTATCAATTTACATAAAATAAAAGTTTTCGTGGTGGGTAGGGTTGGAGCAAAGCCCCAAAGTTTTTTATTCTTTTTCATTGGAATGATTGCCTGATTGGGCGGGCAAAACCCGCCCCAGACATTGATTTTTTGAGTTGTTACTGATCTGCTTATTCTTCTTCGTCTACCAATGAAGTTTCACTTTCAGGAGCTGTCACTGGCATTTCTGGTACAACAAATCCTGAACTTGGCAAACCGTGATGTTCTCTCACACGGGCATCGATTTCCACGAATAAGTCTGGACGTTCTTTCAAAAATTGTTTTGCATTTTCACGTCCTTGACCGATGCGATTTTCATTGTAAGAATACCACGCACCACTTTTATTGACGATATCAAGGTCTACTGCCAAATCGAGTACATCACCCTCACGAGAAATGCCCTCACCATAGACGATATCGAATTCCGCAATTTTAAATGGAGGTGACACTTTATTTTTTGCAATTTTGACTTTGACACGATTTCCTACGAGTTCAGTCCCTTGTTTTAAGACATCAGATTTACGAATATCGATACGCACAGAAGAATAAAATTTCAACGCACGTCCGCCTGTTGTCGTTTCTGGATTCCCAAAAGTCACACCGATTTTTTCACGCAATTGGTTGATGAAAAGGACGGTACAATTCGATTTGTTTGTAATCCCTGTCAATTTTCTAAGGGCTTGGCTCATCAGTCTGGCTTGCAAGCCCATGTGTGAATCGCCCATTTCTCCCTCGATTTCTGCACGAGGTACAAGAGCTGCCACAGAATCGACAATTACAATGTCCATGGCACTACTACGCACCATTGTTTCCGTAATTTCGAGTGCTTGCTCGCCATCGTCAGGTTGGGAAATGTACAAATTATCGATGTCAACACCGAGGGCTTTTGCATACGTTGGGTCGAGTGCATGCTCCGCATCGATATAGCCTGCGATACCGCCGGCTTTTTGTACTTGTGCAACGATATGTAAGGCAATCGTTGTTTTCCCTGAAGATTCAGGGCCGTAAACTTCTATGATTCTACCTTTTGGCACACCGCCAACACCCAAGGCAATGTCGAGACTCAAGGCTCCTGTTGGGATTGCTTCGATGTTCATGCGTTGTGTATCGTCACCGAGTTTCATTACTGCACCTTTGCCGAATTGTTTTTCGATGCTCCCCAATGCCATATCGAGTGCTTTTTGTTTGTCTTCAATATTTGAATAATCTTCTTTGTGTGAACTGCTACCTCTGGCCATATGTTTTTCTCCTTTGCATTGTTACTATCCTTCATTAACTGTTTTCAGTATACCACAAGCAAAACGAAAAAGCAAACACTTGTTCGTATATTTTTGCAATATTTTCATTTTTTATAAAATTTGTATATTTTAGTTCGATTCTATAAATATTTTTCGTGCAAAATTCAGTGAGTGAAAGCTCGCACGCTGACGAATTTTATTTCTATCGCCGTCAAAACGAAACTCTTTCGCCACTGTTTTTCCATTGTAGCAAACTGCAATATAGACCAAACCGACTGGTTTTTCTGCGGTACCGCCGTCTGGCCCTGCCACACCTGTCGTTGCAATGCCCATGTTTGCCCCCGCAGTTTTGGCGATGCCTTCTGCCATTTCCGTAGCAACTTCTTTGCTGACTGCTCCGAATTTGTCGAGCGTTTCTTTTTTGACACCGAGTCGATTCATTTTTGCCTCATTAGAATACGTCACGCAACCCTCAAGCACGACAGCAGACGCACCGCTACAGCCAATGAGCGTTGACATTGCCAAACCGCCTGTGCAAGATTCAGCTACGGCAACTGTTTGATTTTTCTCTTTGAGTAGTCCAATCAACACATCTTCCATAGTCGTTTCGCCCTCAGCGTAAATGCTTTCACCAAGTCTTTCACGCAATGCTTTTTTGCAAGGGGCAATCAATTTTCTTGCTTCGTCTTCTGATTTCGCTTTGGCGGTGATGCGTAAAATGGCTTCGGAATCTTTGGCATAAGGGGCAATCGTTGGATTCGTTTGTGCTTCGATTAAGTCTTTGACCATATGTTCCATTTTGCTCTCGCCAAGATTGACGACACGCAAAATTTCAGAAATGTAAGTCACCTCTTGTATTTTTGCCAAAAATGGTTTGACTTGGTTTTCAAACATTGGCAAAACTTCATGCGGTGGCCCTGGGAGTAAAATCATGATTTTGTCATTTTTAGAAAAAATAATGCCCGGTGCAGTCCCGTTCGCATTGTAAAGCACGGTGCCATTTTCTTTTGGTACGTATGCTTGTTTGATGTTGTTGTCGGTCATTTCTTTTTTAATTCTGTTGAAGAAGTCTGAAATTTGTTTGAGGGCTTTTTCGTCTTTGACCAATTCTTCACCGAAATATTCTGCTGCAATTTCTTTCGTCAAATCATCGGCAGTCGGCCCAAGTCCGCCTGTTGTAATCAAGATATCAGATCTTGAAAAGCCCGTTTCAATCGTTTCACGCATGCGGGCTGGGTTGTCGCCCACGACGCATTGGTGGTAGACCTCAATGCCAAGAGTGGCTAATTCTTTCGATAAATACTGTGCGTTGGTGTTTAAAATGTCGCCCAATAATAGTTCTGTTCCTACTGCAATGATTTCTGCTTTCATAGTAACCTCCTCAAAATTTTGCTAGTTTCTTCCTATTATAATGAATTAAAATTGAAAACAATAATAAAAAAGAGAAAGACCTTGAGACGCTGTCTCAAACTCTGCGAAAATATCTTTAAAAAAAATCGGGTAAAACTTTATCTTTTCTTCCCTAAGTGCATGCAAATTTTTATATTTTTACAATATCTGATTGGAAATCAATATTAAAAATTAATGCTTTGAGCGTAATCAACTATATAGTTCATTATTTTACTGCTTTGCTGTGCCAAACACTTCCTTATTCTTGATGAAATAATCTGCTCCAGAAACGACTGTCAAAATCGCGGAAGCGTAAATCAAAATATCAGTCACAAGTATCATCATGGAATTTTCAAGTTGCAATAGCACCATCACGATCATTGCCATCTGTGTCACTGTTTTTAGTTTGCCCCAAAAACTAGCAGCAAGCACGATGTTTGCTTCTACAGCCAAAGTACGAAATCCTGTAATCGCAAGCTCTCGTGCAAGTATCAGAATCACGACCCACGACGGCAAGTCACCCATCTCCACGAGTGCCACCATAGCCGCCATCACCAAAAGTTTATCGGCAAGCGGATCCATGAATTTCCCGAAATTGCTGACGACGTGCCATTTTCTAGCGAGGTAGCCATCGAAAAAATCGGTGACAGATGCAATAATGAAAATCGCAATGGCAAGGTATCTATGATTTGGGAGTTGTGTCGAAAATAATACCCATAAAAATACTGGAATTAATACGACACGAAACATCGTCAACTGGTTTGGTATTTGTTGTTTATTCATCGTAAATCACCTTTCCTATCAAGTCATAATCCAAAGCTTCTTCTATTTTCACTGTAACAAATTCGCCTGATACAATTTCTTCTTCTGCATGGACAAATACGAGTCCATCAATGTCTGGGGCATCACGTTTCGTTCTGCCACAGTAGATATTTTCATCGGGCAATCGCCCTTCGATTAGCACTTCGAGTTGCTTGCCGACTTCCTTTTCACAAAGTGCCGCCGCAACGCCTTTTTGCAATTCGAGTACTTCATCTCGTCGTTCTTCTTTGACTTCGTCATCAATTTGATTGTCCATGAGAGCCGCCGGTGTGTCATCCTCTTGTGAATAAGAAAATGCACCGAGGCGATCGAACTTCATTTCTGCTACGAAGTCGAGCAATTCTTGAAATTCCGCTTCTGTCTCACCCGGAAATCCAGTGATGACTGTCGTACGCAGTGCAATGTCTGGCATGGCATTTCTAAGAGCCATAATTTTTTCTTTGATTTGTTCCTGATTCGTTTTTCTGCCCATACGACGGAGTACAGAAGTAGAGCCATGTTGTATCGGCATATCCAAATAATGACAGACTTTCGGTGTATTCTTCATGGTTTGTATGAGTGCATCTGTAATCGTTTCAGGATAGCAATAGAGCAAGCGAATCCAGAGAATGCCGTCAATTTTTGCCAACTCCTCTATGAGTTCGTGCAGTTTCGATTCGCCGTATAAGTCACGTCCGTAGATGGAGGTATCTTGAGCGATTAGCACCAATTCTTTGACACCGATATCGGCTAAAATTTTCGCTTCTTCGACAAGACTTTCCATGTGTCGACTGCGGTGTTTTCCTTTCAATTTGGGGATAACACAGTACGTGCAATGGTTGTCGCACCCCTCTGAAATCTTGAGATACGCAAAGTATGGAGCCGTCGAAAGTACCCGCAATTTTCCATTTTCTTCTTCCATATCGTGGTCGATACTTTCCATATAAACGGTGTGCGTTTTGCCTTTTTCGAGAACATCTGTAATGACCTCGCCAATTTGTTCATACGCACCCGTGCCGACCAAGGCATCGACTTCGGGCAATTCCTGAAAAAAATCGTCTGCGTAGCGTTGTCCAAGACAGCCTGTCACAACGAGTGCTTTGCAGTTGCCCTCCGTTTTGTAGTCGGCAAGTTCGACAATCGTTTCAATGCTTTCGTCTAGGGCATCTTTGATGAAACAGCACGTATTCACGACGATGACATCGGCAGTACTTTCATCAGAAATGACTTGGTAGCCCATGTTTTGTAAAATGCCGACCATGACTTCGCTATCCACACGGTTTTTGTCGCAACCCAAAGAGGTAAACAAAACAGTGCCTTTTGCTGTTCTTTCTATATTATTATCTATTGTAATTTCCAAAATATCACCTCTATTGGTTATGAGTTTGGTTGAGTTTCTTTCGGGCGACCGCAGGTCGCCCCTACGTAAAGCAAGTACTAATTGGGCTATACATCTTCATCGGGCGACCACAGGTCGCCCCTACGTAAAGCAAGTACTAATTGGGCTATACATCTTTATTCGGGCGACCGCAGGTCGCCCCTACGTAATGCAAGTTCTAATCTCGTTATAATTTACACTTTCTGCTGATTCAAATATGCCTGATAGCAATTTTCCATGAGCATGGCAACGGTCATAGGTCCTACACCTCCCGGTACAGGTGTGATTTTGCCTGCAACTTCTTTCACTGCTTCAAAGTCAACATCGCCACAGAGTTTCCCGTTTTCATCTCGATTCATGCCAACGTCAATGACGGTTGCCCCTGATTTTACCATATCGGCAGTCACTGTATTTCGCATACCCGTTGCCGAAATGATGATATCTGCCGACAAGCAAATTGCTTTCAAATCAACGGTTTTCGAGTGGCAAATCGTCACAGTGCCATCACGCTCCATGAGTAGGGAAGCGACAGGTTTTCCAACGATATCGCTTCGCCCAATCACCACACAACGCTTGCCAGAAATTGCAACGTGACTTTCGTCTAATAATGCCATAATGCCTTTCGGGGTACAAGGAATGCACCCTCGATTTTCACTTTTGTATGAATAGAGTTGTCCCATATTGAATGGGTGAAAACCGTCGACATCTTTCTTTGGAGAAATGGCAAGCAGTACGCTCTCTGAATCAATTTGTTTTGGCAAAGGCAATTGCACCAAAATGCCGTGGACTGTTTGATCAAGATTGAGTTTCTCAAGGAGAGAAAGTACTTCTTTTGTCGTTGTCGTCTCGGGCAATCTATGGATTTCTGAAACAATCCCTACGAGGTTGCAAGCCGTTTCTTTGTTGCGAATGTAAACGGCAGAAGCTTGTGAATCGCCAACTAAGACGACAGATAATTTCGGTGGTTTGCCCGTTTGAGATGTGTTCTCAATTTTGCTTTTTAGTTGTAGTTTGATTTTTTCGCTGATGGCTTTTCCATCGATGAGTTCTGCTGACATTGTGTTCTCCTTGAGGTTGATTTTTTTGTTTTTTTAGGAATCGTAATTATTCAGTACCTTATTTTTTAAGACCGTGGACGCTGTCCACACCTGCGATTTTTTGAAAAAAATCGAGTAAAACTTTATTTTTCCGAACCTTAATGCACTAATAAACTTATGGAACCAAATATTTCAACATTTTTTTGTTAGAGTACAGAATAGTTACTTTTATTTTTTAGTCGATTTCTTCTTCCATTGGGTGTTCCATCAAATCCCACTCTTCAGGACTTACCAAAACGGTACGAGGTTTGCTGCCATTTTCAGAACTGACAATGCCTTCGCCCTCCAATTGGTCAACGATACGAGCCGAACGGTTGTATCCAATTTTGAATTTTCTCTGAATCATAGAAACAGATGCTTTTTCTTTTTCCAATATAAACTCCACGACTTCAGTAAAGAGTTCGTCTCTATCTTTTTCGGAATCGCCATCGGCTCCACCAGTGATTCTGGCTGCCATTGCTTTCGTTTTCTTATCATCGTAATTGAGGTGCGTATTTTTTCTAAGGAAAGAAACGATTTCTTCCACTTCGCTATCGGTGACGAAACCACCTTGGATTCGGGCAGGTTTGCCTTGTCCAGCTGGAGCAAATAACATATCACCACGACCGAGTAATTTTTCTGCACCTACCATATCTAAAATTGTACGAGAGTCAATCCCTGATGAGACAGCAAATGCAAGTCTTGAAGGAATGTTGGCTTTGATGACACCAGTAATGACATCGACAGAAGGTCGTTGCGTTGCAATAATTAAATGCATACCCGCCGCACGAGCCATTTGTGCCAAACGACAAATCGCCTCTTCCACGACTTTCCCAGCCGCCATCATGAGATCTGCCAATTCATCTACGACAATGACAATTTGTGGCATTTTCCCTTTGATATCGCCCTCACGCTCTTTCATGGCATTGAATCCAGCCATATCACGCACACCAAATGTCGCAAAATCGTTGTATCGATTGAGCATTTCTTTGACTGCCCAATCGAGAGCGGCCGATGCTTTTTTCGGATCGGTCACAACTGGAATTAGCAAATGCGGAATGCCATTGTAAACACTGAGTTCCACGACTTTTGGATCGATTAAAAGGAGTTGCACTTCCTCTGGCGTTGCTTTGTAGATGATGCTTGTGATGAGTGTATTGATGCACACACTTTTTCCGCTACCTGTTGCCCCGGCAATCAAAAGATGAGGCATTTTCGCAATGTCAGCAATGACTGGATTGCCGGCAATGTCTTCTCCGAGAGCGAAAGCAAGTTTCGATTCATGTTCAAAAAATGCATCGCTTTCAAGGACGGTGCGGAAGTAGACGGATTGTCGTTCTTTGTTTGGTACTTCAATGCCAACTGCTGCTTTTCCAGGGATTGGTGCTTCGATACGAATGCCACTTGCCGCCAAATTGAGTGCAATGTCATCGGCAAGATTGACAATTTTGCTGACTTTGACACCTTGGTTTGGCTCAAGTTCATACCTTGTGACGGTTGGCCCTTGGTTCACATTGATGACACGGGCAATGACACCGAAGCTTTTCAATGTTGTTTCGAGTTTGTCAATGTTTTTGATCATTTCTTCTTCTGAAGTGGCATCATTTTCTTTTTTGTCTTTCCCTAAAAATTCAATTGGAGGAAATTCGTACGGTTTTGGTGGGGTGGTCTCTTTCGGTGTTTTTGTATTTTCTTTTTTGAGACTTGCCACATTTTTTTCTACTTTTTCCTCTTCTGCTTCTTCCTCTTCCTCTTCCTCTTGCTCTTCTTCCTCTTCCTCTTCCTCTTCCTCGTACTCTTCTTCTACTACTACTACTACTTCTTCTTCTACTTCTTCTTCTACTTCTTCTACTTCTTCTTCTTCTTCGTACTCTTCTTCCTCGTACTCCACTTCTTCTTCGTATTCCTCTTCCTCTTCCTCTACATCTTCTAGTATGTCCAATTCTTCTTCGTATTCTTCATTATATGTATCTTCCTCTTCCTCTTCTGCATCTTCGTCTTCATATTCGTAGTCTTCGATTTCTTCTTCGACTGGCTCCAAATCATCCAAATCGTCAAAGTATTCATCGTCGTCCTCATCAAATTCTTCTTCAATTTCATCGTCATCTTCTTCGTAGTCTTCGATTTCTTCTTCGGCCTCATCAAATTCTTCTTCGATTTCTTCTTCGTCCTCTATTTCAAAATCGTCAAAGTCATCTAAATCATCTAAATCATCAAAATCATCAAAATCATCAAAATCGTAGAAAGAATCGTCTGTATCGTCCTCATCAAAAACTTCCGCTTCGTCAATGCCATCTAACGCTTTTAACTCATCGATGCCATCGTAAATTTCAAGGTCTTTTTTGTCGACGTGGAACGGCTCTTCGTGAACATCTTCTTTTTGGTCAATCTCAATGTCATACGAGGTAGGGTTCGTTGTCTGATTACTCGTTTTCAATTTATCTTCTGGAGTGAAAGCAACGTGATTGCCCAAATCAAAAATGACTGCGTCTTTTTCGTGTTCTAAATCCGTTTGCGTTTTTTCTTTCGTATGCGAGTCTTCTTGTTTTTTTTGCGTACGCACTTTGATTTCTTGTCGCAATTTTTCTTGGTCGTTAAATGCCGCCACTTTTTGCTCGTGTGACCATTCTTTCGATTGGCGATAGTCGGAGGCTTTTTTCTTTTTCGTTTTTTGAACGAGTTTTGTCGCTTCTGAATTGTTGGAAAAGTCCTCTGAAATCAAGTGTACACTTTGTTCTTTTTTCGTGTCTTTCATATCGGACATATCAGACATATCTACATTATAAATGGACGGGTCGACACGTTTTTGATCGGATTTCACATTTGACTTCACATCGTAAGTTTTCTTTTTTGTCTCTTTTGGCTTTTGCTCTTTTGCTTTTTTTGGAGTCGGAGCAGGAGCAGGAGTATCCCATGAACCATCGAGTGTCGATTCACGCAACAACTTATCGAATTTCTCTTGCTTTTTGATTCGCTCTAGGGCATCTTCTTTGCGTATGCCTTGCACCCGTTCTTGTTTTTTGATATGTTCGGCTTTTTCTCGTACACGTTCTTGGTGTACGACTTTTTGTTTTTTGCCTTCTTCTGCAACGGTACCCAAAAAGCTAAAAAATGACTTCCCAGTCATCATGATAAGAGAAATTAAAAAGCAAGCAAAGACGATGCACATACTACCGAGTGTACCTAAAAAACTCGATAAAAATGAGCCGAACACACCACCTATGACACCGCCATTTGCCATGTCACCACCTTGATAATAGATGGAAATTCGCTCTGAAAAAGTCAAATCGGCAAGGCTTGTTGGATTGAATAATTCCATGACGACAGCAAGGAAAAATAAAAAAATACAACTGCCGATGAGTCTTGTATATTGCAGATTTCTCTCTTTGCTGAGCAAATACCAAACACAATATCCAGCAACAAATAGCGGAATGCAAACACCAGAAAATCCGAAAATACCTAAAATGGTATTGCGTAAAAATTCGCCGAAAATACCCATGCGAGTCGTCAGCAAACTAAATTCAACGACAGCAGACAAAACAAGAATCAAAATGACACAAGCTTCATCGAGTATGCTATCGCCAAAGCGAGAGGTTTGCTGGACTTTTGTCGTGCTACGACGACTTTTTCTGTCCTCTGTTTCTGATTGTTCTGTACCACTTGGTTTGCGTTTTGTTGCTGAAGCTGTCGGTTTCGTTGTTTTTTTGACTTCTTTTTTGACTTCTTTTTTGATTTCTTTTGTTGCCGTTTTTTTCGTTTGACCATTGCCTTTTTTCGTTGTGGTCTTCGGCTTTGTATTTTTTTCTTGTGCCACAGTAATCACCCCATCTATTGACTCAATTTATTCATTTCAAAATTCTTGCACCAATCATTATATCACATATCCATATTGATTTATAGTCTTTTTGAGATTTTTTTTCTTTTTTGTAAATTGCAATGTGAAATGTCGCAGAAATTTCTGTTGTAAAAACGGTTTTTGTAGAAAAGGGATCATGGAGACTTGATGAACGGGCGACCACAGGTCGCCCCTACAAAAAGCCCGAATTTCCCATGTGTAGGGACGACCTGTGGTCGCCCGTTCTCGATATTTACAGTATATAGTATGTGAAATTCGCTCGTTGTCTTGTCTTTTTCCAATATATGTGGTATACTTTTTAGTAAATTATAAACCGCTAGGAGAGAAAAAATGGATTTATTCGAGTACAACGCAACGAAAAAAGAGAATAGAGACGCACCGTTGGCTTCCCGTATGCGACCGCAAAATTTAGACGAATTCATCGGACAATCGCATATTGTTGGAAAAGACAAATTGCTCTACCGTGCCATTGCAAGTGACCGCATGCAATCCATGATTTTTTATGGGCCTCCAGGGACAGGCAAAACGACCTTAGCCAAAATCATTGCCAATACCACCAAACGTGAATTTTATCAGCTAAATGCCACAACGTCAGGCACGAAAGACATCAAAGAAGTAGTTGACGGAGCGAAAAACAGACAAAATTTATACGACATGAAAACGATTTTATTCATAGATGAAATTCATCGTTTCAATAAATCGCAACAAGATACACTGTTGCCACACGTAGAAGATGGTACGATCGTTTTGATTGGGGCGACGACAGAAAATCCGTATTTCGAGGTCAATTCTGCACTCGTGTCACGTTCTATGATTTTTCAGTTAGAGCCATTGTCGACTGATGAAATTGAGGAATTGCTCACCACTGCGTTGCAAGATACGGAGCGGGGCATGGGGCTTTACCATGCAAATATCGCAGAAGAAGCCTTGCAATTTTTGGCAAATCGTGCCAATGGCGATGGACGTTCTGCATTAAATGCGTTGGAACTTGCCGTGCTAACGACTGATAAAAATGAGAAAAACGAAGTGGAAATCACCGTGGAAGTCGTGGAGGAATGTATCCAAAAAAGGGCCTTGAATTACGACAAAAAAGGTGACAACCACTACGATACAATTTCAGCTTTCATCAAAAGTATGAGGGGGTCAGACCCCGATGCCGCCATTTACTATTTGGCGAAAATGCTCCATGCAGGCGAAGATCCAAAATTCATTGCGAGACGAGTTGTCATTGCAGCTTCAGAGGACGTGGGCAATGCCGATCCGCACGCACTACAAGTGGCAGTTTCTGCCATGCAAGCCGTACAATTTATCGGTATGCCCGAGGGACGAATTCCACTTGCACAAGCTGTGACTTATGTGGCAACCGCTCCGAAAAGTAACGCAGCGTATTTGGCGATTGACCAAGCTTTGGCTGATGTGCGGGCAATTCCTATCAAGCAAGTGCCACCGCATTTGAAAGATGCCCACTATAGCGGAGCGAAAAAACTCGGTCACGGTGTCGATTATCTATATGCACACGACTACCCAAGTCATTATGTGAAGCAACAGTATTTGCCTGATGAATTGGTGGGGCGGACGTATTATAATTTGACGGAGCAAGGAATCGAGCGGAGAATGAAGGAGCATCTGAAACGGTTGCGAGATTCTGAGTAAAGGAATCGCCGAATTTTCAAATATAGTTGAATTTTTTCTGAATTTACTGTATGATACTTATAATGAAAGAAATACTAATTGAATCTAAAATATATTAGAAAAATTTTAAGGGAAGTATGGTGTACTATGTTAGATATATGTTTACTAGGAACGGGCGGTATGATGCCAATGCCCAGCCGATTTTTGACGTCACTTTTGGTGCGACAAAACGGCAAAATGGCGATGGTCGACTGCGGAGAAGGCACGCAAATCACAATGAAAATGCAAGGTTGGGGGTTCAAAAATACGGACGTCATCTGCTTTACACATTACCATGCCGACCATATTTCGGGCTTACCGGGGTTACTCCTCACACTTGCAAACGCAGGACGAGAAGAACCACTCACGCTGATTGGCCCTGTGGGGCTAGAATACGTTGTTGAGGGGCTTTGTCGTATTTGTTCGGAATTGCCTTTCCCTCTGAAAATGATTGAGATAGAAACGTCGACAGAAAAACCAATTTTAGTAGGCGAATTTGAAATTTCTGCTTGTAAAGTCAATCACAACGTCACTTGTTTTGCGTATCGTTTTGATGTGCATCGCAAAGGAAAATTTGATGTAGAAAAAGCAAATGCACTCAATTTGCCAAGACTACTTTGGGGGCAATTGCAAAAAGGCGAAACTGTGTATCATGGAGACAGAGAATATTTTCCAGATATGGTCATGGGCGAGGCGAGAAAAGGGATTTCCGTGGCATATTGCACGGATTCTCGCCCTGTCGATGCGTTGTCTACTTTTGCGAAAGGAGTCAATCTCTTTATTTGCGAGGGGATGTATGGCGAAGATGAGAAATTGCAAAAAGCCAAAGAAAAAAAGCATATGCTATTTTCGGAAGCGGCCCAATTGGCAAAGCGTGGCGAAGTGGAGAAATTATGGTTGACACATTTTAGCCCGTCATTGTCGAATCCAGAAGATTTTCTTGAGGTGGCGAAAGCGATTTTTCCAGAAACTGAAATCGGTGAGGATCGAAAGTGTACGGTGATTCATTTTCCAGAAGATTGATATGAAAATCGACATAAAGATAGAAGAAAGGAACGAACGCACTATGAACAAAAAAGATGTTTACGTCCTAGCAATTGAAACTTCATGCGATGAAACAGCGGCTGCTGTCGTGAAAAATGGGCGAGAAGTATTGTCAAATGTCATTTCTTCCCAGATTGATTTGCACACATTATACGGTGGCGTTGTGCCTGAAATTGCTTCGAGAAAACACGTCGAAGTCATTGACTCCGTAATCAAAGAAGCCCTCACAAATAGTGAAATGACGTTCGATGAAATTGATGTCGTAGGTGTGACGTATGCTCCGGGGCTTGTCGGTGCGTTGCTCGTTGGCTTATCCGAAGCAAAAGCCATTGCGTATGCCACAGGCAAACCGCTTGTTGGTGTCCACCATATCGAAGGGCATATTTGTGCAAATTATATTCAAAATCCAGATTTGGAGCCACCATTTATTTCGCTCGTCGTTTCGGGCGGACATACGCATTTGGTGAAAGTGGTGGATTATGGAAAATATGAAATTTTAGGCAAAACCCGTGACGATGCCGCTGGCGAAGCGTACGATAAAGTGGCTCGTGCCATCGGTATGGGGTACCCTGGAGGGCCAAAGATTGATGCTGCCGCAAAACTTGGACAGCCCAATATACAATTTCCACGGGTATTTCTCGAAAAAGACAGCTACGATTTTAGTTTTAGCGGATTGAAATCGGCTGTACTCAATTATTTGAATCAACAAAAAATGCAGAATCTGCCTATTATAGAGAACGATGTTGCAGCGAGTTTTCAGCAAGCAGTTGTGGAAGTACTCGTTGAAAAAACGATGCTCGCCACAAGAAATTCAGGGTTAAAAACAGTGGCTCTAGCAGGTGGAGTTGCCTCCAATTCCGCACTTAGAAAAGGGATTGAGGAGGCTTGCAAAAAAGAAGGCTTCCGCCTTTCGGTGCCGTCGCCCTTGCTTTGTACGGACAATGCAGCAATGATTGGTTGTGCTGCGTTTTACGAATATCAAAACGGGGTCACACACGATTTGAGTTTGAATGCAGTGCCGAATTTGAAACTAGGCATGGGTTGATTTATATAGTCGACCAAACGATCACAACACGCAAAGGATTGGTATATATGAACGAAAAAGCATTACACACATTAGAATACGATAAAATTTTACAAAAATTAGCGAACTTCGCTACCTCACCAATGGCAAAAGAAATGGCAGAAGGTTTGCTCCCAAGTGACGGCATGAGCGACATCACATTGTGGCAACAAGAAACGACAGAAGCCACAAATATGATGCTCCGAAAAGGCGAGCCTTCTTTTGGTGGCTTCAAGGACATTCGCCCACAGCTTTCCCGTGCGGCAATTTCAGGTGTGCTTTCGATTGCAGAATTGATGCACGTCGGCGAATTTCTCTACGTTTGCAAGAAAATAAAGAACTATGGAAAACATGAAAATGCCGAGGAATTTTACGAAAGAATGGACGAATATTTCGATTTGCTCGAACCGATTCCATCTTTAGAAAAAGAAATCGAGCGTTGCATCGTTTCGGAAACTGAAATTTCAGACGGAGCGACGACGGCACTTGGCAATATTCGTCAACAAATTCGTAGCTCCAACGAAAAAATCCGTGACCACTTGAATAAAGTGTTGTCCTCTTCTGCATACAAAAATATGATACAAGATTTCGTCGTCACCATCAGAAGTGACCGCTACTGTATTCCAATCAAGAGTGAATACAGAAATACGTTCCCCGGTATGGTGCATGACCAATCGAACACGGGATCGACTCTTTTTATGGAGCCGATGAGCGTCATCAAAATGAACAATGAAGTCAAAGAATTGCAAGCACAAGAGAAAGAAGAAATCCACAAAATACTCGTCATGTTATCAACGATGGTGACTGAAGAAAGCTACCTACTTGAAGCGAATATGACTTTGCTTGTGAAGATGGATTTCATTTTTGCAAAAGGTAGATTGTCGCTTTCCATGGGTGGGGTGCAACCGCTCTTTAATGTCAAAAAATACATCAATATCCAAAAAGGGCGACATCCCCTACTCGATGACAAAACCGTTGTGCCAACGGACATTTATATAGGAAAAGACTTCACCACACTACTCATCACTGGCCCCAACACAGGCGGAAAAACCGTTGCACTGAAAACGCTCGGACTGTTTTCTCTGATGGGGCAAAGTGGTTTGCACATTCCAGCAAATGAGCATTCGCAACTGGCGGTGTTCGACAACGTATTTGCTGATATTGGCGATGAGCAAAGCATTGAGCAAAGCCTTAGTACTTTTTCTTCTCATATGACAAATATCGTGAAAATCATGCAAGATGTCACCGACAATTCACTCGTGCTATTCGATGAATTGGGGGCAGGTACTGACCCGATTGAGGGGGCAGCTCTTGCGGTGTCCATCATACAAACGCTGAAAGAACGGGCAATCCGCACGGCAATTACTACACATTATAGCGAGTTAAAAGTATTTGCTCTCTCAACAGAGGGTGTAGAAAATGCAAGTTGTGAATTTAACGTTGAAACACTTAGCCCGACGTATCGTCTCTTGATTGGAATCCCTGGGAAAAGTAATGCGTTCGCCATTTCTCAAAGACTTGGTTTGGCGATAGAAATCATCGAGGGAGCAAAAAATATCATCACTGATGATGAGGCTCGTTTTGAAGATGTCATTACTGACCTTGAAATTTCTAAAAAATCGGTGTCGTATGAGCAACAACGGGCGGAGCAATACCGAAAAGAAGCGGAAAATCTCAAAAAAGACGTTGAAAAATTAAAAGAGAGTATCGCAAAAGAGAAAGAACATATCCTTTCTAAAGCAAGAGAAGAAGCGAAAACCGTCTATATTCAAGCAAAAGAAGAAGCCGACCACATCATCAAAGAGATGACCAAACAGGCAAAAGAGAAAAATAATCACCATAAACTCATTGAGCAACGCACACAGCTCAAAGGCAAAATTTCTGCGGTACAAGAAGATTTCTTGAAATCGAAAAAAGTACAATCCACGCACAAAGTACCTGATACTGTCAATGTCGGTGATAAAGTCTACGTCATTTCGTTTGACCAAAGGGGCGTTGTCGTGTCTGCTCCTGATAAAAATAAAGTGGCTGTTGTGCAAATGGGGAGCATGAAATCAAAAGTTCCTTTGAGTGAGTTGATGCTCGATACGACGAAAGAGCCGAAACCGCAAAAAGTACCGAGACATCAATACCAAAGGAATGCAAATAGTGCGAAATCCATAAAAAATAGCAAGGCACAATTCATCGGAGCCCAAATTGACTGTAGAGGGCAACTCGTTGATGAGGCAATTGTCAATATTGATAAGTACATTGATGATGCATATTTGTCTGGACTGGGGCAGATTATGATTGTCCACGGCAAAGGGACAGGTGCATTGCGTGATGGGGTGCAACGGTATTTGCGTCGCAATTCTCGTGTGGAAAATTTCCGTGAAGGTGTGCATGGTGAAGGCGATGCCGGTGTGACAGTTGTGGAGCTGAAGTCGTAAAACAGCTACATTTTGCAAATAGACAATATTTTACAAGGAGTGTATCGTATGATGAATGCATTGCAAAAAAAATATATAAAATTGCTGAAAGAAAAAAGTGAACTACTTTCTATTCAGAAAATAAATTCTAGTAACGATATGATAGAGGCCATCAATTCCGCATTATCTGATTTAGAATATGAAATCACATCACTTGATGCTACTGCTTGTGATACACTGATGCAACTCAGAGTGGAGCATTCATTGGATTTTTTGAATGAACCACAAAAAATGAAAAGTATTGCTTTCGCAGATGCCATAAACGCAATTGAAGGCACTTGTATGAGCGAGACTACGTGTAGTAGAATCGATGATTGGAAAAAAGGCAATTTGTCTTTTGAAGAATTGACACAAAAAACATTATCTCTATATGGAATTGTATAGGAGGTTGTGGCAATATGAAAGATCCGTATGATGTAAATGAATATTATGAAAAACCACACTATGTAATAGATGAAAACGATGATGATTCCCAAAAAATGTAAGGAGGGATTGTATGAGTGAACCGCATAAAATTTTAATCGTAGATGATGAGAGAAACATTGCAGAACTACTGGCTCTCTATTTAGAAAAAGAGGGTTACGACACGAAAGAAGTCCACGATGGGCGAGAAGCTCTGATCGTTGCAGAAACGATGAAACCGTCACTCATTTTGCTTGATTTGATGTTGCCTGGAATGGATGGGTATCAGATTTGTTCTGAAATCCGCAAAACGAGTAAAGTGCCAATCATTATGCTGACAGCAAAAGGCGAAACGTTCGACAAAGTACTCGGGCTTGAGCTAGGGGCTGACGATTATATCGTCAAACCGTTCGATACAAAAGAGGTAGTCGCTCGAGTCAAAGCCGTACTGCGTCGGTATGAAACAGACGATCCTGTGGATAAAAATGTACTTTCGTATCCCGATTTGGAAATCAATATTTCCAATTATTCCGTCAATTATTATGGGAATAACGTGGAGTTTCCACCGAAAGAATTTGAATTGCTTTCGTATTTGGCACAAAATGCAAACCGTGTATTTACGAGAGAACAACTGCTCGACCGCATATGGGGGTATGAATACGTTGGCGATACTCGTACGGTTGATGTTCATGTGAAGCGGATTCGTGAGAAACTCAATCGTGCAGAGGATACGTGGGGTGTTTTGACTGTCTGGAGCGTGGGGTATAAATTTGGGAAGAAGTAAGTGGTTAGAAAGCAATAAGCAAGCGAGGAACACATGAGACAATTTTTGAAAAAACGCAAAAAAATACCGAAAATCAAACATTCCATATTGCCCAAACAAATCTTTCTGTATGGTCTTATTTGTGCGGGCTCTATTTTTGTTTTGGGTGTCGTTCTTACCTATATATATGCAGATGAATATATGCAAGAAAAACAGATTTCACTCGCACTGCAAGGCAAACAAATTTCCGAAGAATTCGCAAATTCCTATCGTTCAGGTGATATGACTCGTTTGAGTGTTGAAATGCAATTCGTAGAAAAATACGTTTCGGCTCGCATTGCTGTAGTCAATAATGATGGCATCGTTGTCTTGACTTCGCCAAGTATGGATAACGTGAAAATCGGAAATTTATTTGCGTATCCAAGTATTCGGCAAGGGGTACTCGATGGCAGTGTCATCGTTGGCGAAGCCCTACCGAGTGACCGTGGGTTCAATGAAAAAACAATGGTTGTGGGCTATCCTTTGGAGGTGGGGGATATGTCAGGTATTTTCATGTGCTATTCTATGACGGAAATGGAAGCATATTTATATACAATTTATGAAGCGGTGGTAGGCGTTTCTTTGATTGTGGCAGTTGCCTCTTTTATCTTGAGTTATTTGCTTTCGAGAATATTATACAAACCACTGATTGCGATGAATGAATCGGCAAAAGTCATTGCAAATGGTAATTATAGCCAAAGAATACAAGTCCGCAGAGGGGACGAATTTGGTCAACTTGCGAGTAGTTTCAACAATTTGGCACAAAGCATACAAGACAACGACAAAACAAGACGTGATTTCATAGCGAACGTTTCGCACGATTTGCGTTCGCCACTCACCTCGATCCAAGGGTTTTTGACGGCAATGCTCGATGGGACGATTCCGCCGTCGAAGCAAGAGAAATACTTGAATATTGTACTTGATGAGGCGAATCGACTGACTCGCATTACCGATAGTATTGTCGATTTGCGTTTTGCACAAAGCAATATGATTTCGTCAGACATGATTCCTTTCGATGTCAATGATATGATGCGAAGTGTCATTGCACTGATGGAGCCACAGCTCAACGGAAAGAAAATCGGAATTAAGGCAATTTATGCCGAAAAAATCACTATGGTTTATGGCGACAAAGACAAAATCTCTCGTGTATTTCAAAATTTGCTAAACAATGCCATTAAATTTTCAGAACAAAATCAGACAATAGAAGTCGAAACGACCATTGTCAAGCATGAAAAAGTCATGGTCTCCATCACAGATTACGGTGTTGGTATCGACAAAGAAGAACAAAAATACATTTTTGACCGATTTTACAAGGCAGATGCCACAAGGGGTGAAGTCCGAGATGGTAGTGGCTTGGGGCTTGCCATTGCCCGTGAATTTTTGTACGCACATGGCGAAGAAATTTCTGTCAAAAGTCAACCTGGTGTCGGTAGTACGTTTACATTTTCTCTGAAATTATTTGATTGAGATTTCAAAATACGAGAGTATTTTCTAAAAAATAATAAATAAACCGATGAAAAAAATGTATTTTGTTGTCAAAATCCTTTCCTAAGTCGTGCAAAAATTGTAAAAAATAACCGTTCACTCCAAAAAAACGACCTTCTGTCGCATTTGCTTGATTTTTAAAATTTATTTTATTATACTGTAGTTGTATAAGTGATGTAAGTTATGCAAGTGTGTAAGTAATAAAAAATTTGATTCAGTTAATCGACAGAAAGGGGTAAGTAAAATGAAGAAAAAAGAAGTTAAAAAAATTAAAATTGTATTGGCGGACCGTGACACGCAGTATTTGACGAAGCTCAAAAGGGCTTTGGAGAGAAAAGGCGATATGGAAGTCGTAGGGCTTACGAGTGATGGGCTAGAAGCTGTAGAACTTGTATACAATACGGAGGCGGATGTCGTAATCCTTGATATTTTGTTGGGGACAAAAGATGGCATTTGGGTGCTTGAGCAATTCAAAGAAACGAACACGACAACACTCAACATCATAGTATCGGCAATGGGGACAGATACTTTGGTGAGAAAAACAATTGGACTTGGTGCTGATTATTACATGGCAAAACCGATCCAAGGGGATTTGCTTGCTGACCGTATTTACCAATTGCTTGGAATTGAAGTTGCAAAAGAAGAAAAAGAGCTGGCGGAAAATTCGAGAAAAAGCAATGCAAGAAAAAAAGAAGAAACGCATTTGGCGACAGCATCTTTTCGTAAAAAAAAGTCTGAAACCTTCGAGGAAGAGGAAGAACAAAAAAGCGTAGTACATACCCTTGATTATCAGAAGGAATTGCAATTTGAAATTTCTACGATACTTGGTCGAATGGGCATTCCTGCAAGTATTCGTGGATATCATTTTTTACGAGCTGCCATTATGATGACGGTGGAAAATACAGAGCTTTTGAATGGCATTACGAAAGGACTGTACCCAGATGTCGGCAAAGAGTATAAAACGACAGGAAGTAAAGTCGAGCGTGCCATTCGCCATGCCATAGAAAGTGCGTGGAAGAAAAATGGACAAGAAGTTTATTTTGAAATTGCGGGGTATTTGTTTACGCAAAAACCAACGAATGGGCAGTTCATTGCCGACATGACGGAGTATTTCAGAATGAATGTGAAGCAGACTGCTTGATTGTGTGGTAATAATTAGTTGGTATTGCTTTCCAATTAAATATTGCTAAAAATTATAAGACTTTGCGAATATTAAGGTTAGCATAATAAAGTTTTGATTCAACTTTTTCAAAAGTTGGCGGAGTTTGAGGCAGAGCCTCAAGGTCTTTTCTTTAAAAAATGCGACTATTTAATTGGGAGATTCAAAGAAGTTGTTGCCTTGAAATTGAGGTGACAACTTCTTTTTTGTTGACAAATGCAAAGGAAATGGTACAATAATAGTATGACAAATTTAAAAATAAGCGGGGAACCTATATGAAATTTTTACTAGAAAAGATAAAACCATATCAATTTCTATTTTGCATTACGCCACTTTTCATCATGATGGACGTTGTGCCTGAATTGGTGTTGCCAAAAATCATGATCACAATGATTGATACAGTTGCAACCACTTCTGATGTGTCTTTGATTTCGCCACTCGTCATACAGATGGTGGTGCTTACGATTTTCGGGGTGCTCTCTGGATTGATTGGCTTGTACACTGCAAGTTGTGTCAGTCAAAAAGTCGGTAGTGATTTGCGAAAAATGACTTTTGCCAAAATCCAAGATTTTTCCTTCGATACCATCGATACATTTCGTCTGCCTTCGCTAATTACAAGACTCACAAATGATATCACACAAATTCAACTCATGATCATTACGTCACTGCGAATGCTCACGAAAGCCCCTTTTTTGTGTGTCGGTAGTGTATTTATGGCATACACCATCAATGCAGAAATGGCAACCGCTCTCCTTGGCATTACGATTTTTCTTGCCATTATTATCGTCATCATTATGAAAAAAAGTTCACCAAGATTCGATGCAAACCAAGAAGCCCTCGATGGGGTCAATGGCACAATCAGAGAATCCCTGTGGGGGGTGCGTGTCGTCAAAGCGTTTGTGCGTGAGGACTACGAACTCGAAAAATTCCGAAAAGCCAATGAAACGTACCGTGAACGAGGGATTTATGCGTATCGCTTGATTATTGTACTCTTTCCTATATTTATGATTATGCTCAATGGATCGGTTGTGTTGATTCTCTATTTCGGTGGCGACTACGTGAGAGATGGGCTGTTGCGGTCAGAAGAATTGGTCGCTATGATTTCTTATATGATGCATATGATGAATTCTCTTTTGATGCTTGGGAATGCGTTTACGCAAATGTCAAAAGCGAAAATTTCCTTGAACCGTATCCAAGAAGTACTCGATGAGCCGATTGACTTAAAAGATGGTACGGGAGACGGTGTACCTCAAATGCCAAAAGGCGAAATCACATTTTCAAATGTCACGTATGCTTACAAAAATCAGCCAGAAGTCAAGGTCATGGACGAGGTGAATTTTCAGATCAGGGCAGGTACTCGCATCGGTATTTTGGGAGAAACAGGGTCTGGAAAGTCGACTTTGGTACATCTTTTGCTTCGTATGTATGACGTCAGTCGAGGTGAAATTTTGCTCGATGGTACTAACATCAATGCGTATACGATGGAGCAATTGCACGAGAGAATTTCTGTTGTCTTGCAAGAAACGACGTTATTTTCAGGCACGATTCGAGAAAATATTTGCTGGGGCAAAAAAGAGGCCACGCAAGAGGAAATCGAACGGGCAACGAAGGCCGCACAAGCCCATGACTTCATCATGCAGTTTCCTGATGGGTACGACACCTTGCTGGGGCAAAAAGGTGTCAATCTTTCTGGTGGGCAAAAACAGAGAATTTCCATTGCAAGAACGCTCATTCAAAATCCAAGTGTCATTATTTTTGATGATAGTACGAGTGCTGTCGATTCACTGACGGAGCAAAAAATCGTGGAGGAGATGGAACAAACGCACGGCAGTGCAACGAAAATCATCATTGCACAAAAAATCAGTTCCGTTATGCACCTTGACAAAATTCTCGTGCTTGAAAAAGGGAAAATCGTAGCAGAAGGCACGCATGAAGAATTGTCGCAAAACAGCGTAATTTACCTTGAAATCTACGATTCCCAGCGTGAGAAAGGCGGTGAGCAGTATGCCTAAAAAAGAAAAGAAACCGCCGAAAAAACAAAAACACGAACGTCCAAACAACATCAAGGGAACGCTCAAACGATTGATACAATATCTAAAACCAGAAATGCATTGGGTCGTGGCGATTTTTCTCTGCGTGACGACGACGACATTTTTGATACTCTTTTCCACTCGTATGATCGGTGTCATCATCGATACGTGCATCGTGGATTTTGATGCAGAGGGACTCTTGAAGTGGAGTGTCGTTTTGCTCGTGGCATATGGTGTCAGTTCCCTGACGACATGGTTGCAAAATTATGCGATTTTAGTGTTGGCTCAAAATGTAGTCGTTGACATTCGAGCAGATGTTGTGGAGAAATTTCAAAATTTACCACTTTCTTATTTTGACAAAACACCGTTTGGTGAGTTAATGAGTCGCATTACAAACGATGTCGAGAGCATTTCTACAGCGGTGGAGTCGAGTTTGACAACGGTATTTCAAAGTATTTTGACATTGTCGACAACATTTATTATGATGCTTTTTTTGAGTATTGAAATGACATTTGCTTCGCTTTGCACAGTGCCTTTGGTACTTGTTATCATGAAATACATTGCAGAGCCTGCCAAGAATATTTTCATGAAACGTCAAGAAAAACTCGGAGAACTCAACGGGTATATTGATGAAACGATTACGGGACAGCGGGTCGTCAAAACGTTTTCGAGAGAAAAAATCGTCATAGAAGAATTCAACGAATTGAACGACAATTTGCTTGCTTCGGGCATCAAAGCCGAACTTTTTTCGGGCATGGTCGGTCCTATGATGGTCGGCATTAGCAACTTAAGTTACATCATTGTAGTGACAGTGGGGGCGATTATGATGTCGATTCCGCATACAGGTATGACGATTGGATTGATTTCTAATTTCGTGATTTATTCGAGACAATTCACAAGACCAATTAGCGACATTGCCGGTCAAGTCAACACGATGATGGCTGCATTTGCCAGTGCGGAGCGTGTGTTTGATATACTCGATGAGACGGAAGAGATGGAAGACCAAAAAGAAGCAGTCGAGTTGACAGAAATTCAGGGGAAAGTCGAATTTGTCAACGTCGATTTTTCGTACGACAAAAAAGTACCTGTCCTTAAAAATATCAATTTGTCTGTCAAAGAGGGGCAAACCGTGGCATTTGTTGGGGCAACGGGAGCGGGCAAAACGACGATGATCAACTTACTCAGTCGATTTTACGATGTGGATAATGGCAGTATTTTGATAGACGGTCGTGGCATTGAAATGATACAGCGAAAAAGTATGCGTAGCCAACTGGCAATCGTTTTGCAAGATACGTATTTGTTCACAGATACGATTCTGGAAAATATACGATACGGTCGCCTCGATGCAACGAAAGAGGAAATCATATCGGCGGCAAAATTATCGAATGCCCATGAATTTATCATGAAATTGTCTGGTGGATATGACTTTATATTAGAAGAAAATGGTGGAAATTTGAGCCAAGGACAACGGCAAATGATTTCTGTAGCGAGGGCAATTTTGGCAAATCCTTCTATATTAATACTCGATGAAGCGACGAGCAATGTCGACACGAGAACCGAGAAAAAAATACAAGAAGGTATGAAAAATTTGATGGTGGGTCGTACGAATTTCGTGATTGCACATAGACTCGGAACGATTCGAGAAGCCGATATGATTGTCGTTATTGACCATGGTGAAATTGTGGAAAAAGGCACACACGAAGCATTGGTCAGCCAAGATGGGTTTTATGCAAAACTGCATAGGCAAGGCATTGGATTAGGAGGTATTTCATGAAATTACAGTTGTGTATTGTGCAAATTGCATTAGGGTTTTTGGGGTTGCGTGTCTTGTTTGAATACTATAGGACAGGTGTAGAACATATGAATATTTACCTTACGAGTGCGTTGGTTTTGGCTGGATTTTTCTTTGGCATTCGAGGTATTTTTAGATATATTAAGGAGAAAAAGCAATTGAAGTGAATCGATACTTATAGATGTGTCATTGCTGTGTGATTCGATGGGCTAAATATTAAAATAAAATTAGAAAATAATAAAATGTATTGTAATTTGTAAGATTTTATGGTACATGTAATATAATGTCGTAAGAAAAAGAATGAAGGTTTTTTAATCTACAATTCACATATTTGGTTTCTTACGACTAAAAAATGGAAAATAAATGTATCTATCATCTATTTAAAAAGGAGAATTTTCAAATGAAAAAAAATTGTAAAGCACTATCTTTGGCAACTGCATTGACAATGGCAAGCGTTATGTCAGTATCTACTGTGGCATTCGCTGCTGAAAAAACTGTAAATACTGCATTTTTGAATGTACGTTCAAGTGCAAGCCCTGAAGCAAGCATTCTTGGTGTGTTGAAAAAAGGTGATGTAATCAATATTTCTGACGTAACTTACGGTTGGAATCAATTTACTTATAATGGACAAACTGCGTTCGTTGATGGCAATTTCTTGACTGGTGACGCTGTAGTTGTGGAAAAGCCAACTGCTGTAGTAGCTCCTACGCCTGCACCTGTGGCTGGTGCAGTTACAAAAGCTGTCAATGTACATTCTGTGAATTTCCGTGCAGAACCTAGCAACGATGCTGCAATCATCGGTGTCATCTTTGAAGGTACAGTTGTTTCTGCTACTGAAGATGAATATGGTTGGAACAAAGTTGTTTATGATGGCAAAACAGGTTATGTTTATGGAAAATATTTGACTGCAACTGATGGTGTTGTCGTTGCTCCTGCTCCAGAACCAGTCGTAGTACCAGAACCAGAACCAGTTGTAGTACCAGAAGTAGTTGAAGAAGAAGTAGTTGAAGAAGAAGTAGTTGAAGAAGAAGTAGTTGAAGAAGTAGTAGCTGAAGAAGAAGAAGTAACTGAAGAAGTTGAAGCTGAAGAAGAAGTAACTGAAGAAGATGAAGCTGAAGAAGAAGTGTCTGATG
>JAWXUZ010000132.1:0-5569 GCA_044425835.1 Bacillota bacterium
TGTATACTTCCTCAGCTACAGTCTCTACTTCCTCAGTTTCAGTTTCTACTTCCTCAGTTTCAGTTTCTACTTCCTCAGTTTCAGTTTCTACTTCCTCAGCTACAGTTTCCATTTCCACAACAACAGCTGTCGTGTCCACAGAAACAATGAAATCCGTACCACTATACGCAGTCAAATCCGAGGCAATATCGAAGTAAAAACAAACTTCTCTGCCCATCGGTGTCACATAAGCCGTACACTGGATGCGAGTGCCAACATTTGGAATCTCGAAACGTAGATCTGCAAAATCCTCGTAGAAATCTTCTTGCATCACGGAATGTGACACAGCATAATAACTATCGGGATCGCCCTTTGTCCCTTGGATTTTCAAGTCAACGCTTGGCATATTTGCATACAAATGCACACGCACCGTTGCGTATACTTTGCCCTCTTCGACTTCAATCAAAATGGTAGGATCGATGATACTTCGGCACATCCCCTCACCGATGGCTGCATTTTGCGTACCGCCATCATCTGTTGTACCCGTATCTGGATTGATATAATTCGTTGTTGTCGATGTGGTAAACGCCCCATTTTCTAGTGCGTATACAGGTGTCACCACCATAGAACAGACGGCAACCGAAGTTGCCACCATTGTTTTCATATGTAAATTCATAATTCCTTATCTCCTTTTTTTCTCTCTACTTTGCTTTTTAATTTCCAAGCCACCCAAATCAAACAAAATAATTGCCTCACTTTCAGGCATTTTCAAATTCCCAACGGTCGCTCTTGCACGAATTTTCAACTCGCATTTTTTTCGTTTTTCATCAAATGCAAGGGCATCTTCTAATATATTATAACAGCTACTATCAGAGATTTCCGCCTCAAACCATTTGTTGTCGCTGACATACCAAAGGCGGTCGAGTTTCCCTTGCAAGCGGTTTCTTTTTTGCGAAACATAGAGCAATTTATGTGAATACAACACAACATTCACCACGCCATTTTCTTTTCTAAAAATTGCTGGTTTTAGAAATCCTTTATCTCCCATAGAGATGTCTTTTCGATTCGTTTTGTAAACAGAAAATGGCACTTCATATTCCCCGTCAGGCAAACTACTGAAATTGGTTTTGCTTTTTTGGGGTTCAATTTGGCTCAATTTTTCTTGTACAGACTGCACTGAATTCACCATAGCTGCCACAGTTTCTGCTTGCAATGTCACCACTGTTTTTCTCGCTTCAAATTCCGCAGTAATCGGTGGCAATCCCAAATCAGAGGCAAACCATTTTTGCAGTACTACTACTTGCTCCAATTTCGGTGCAATGTAGTCCAACCCTTTTTCTGTGAAAGTGATTTCTCCGCTTCCACCTTTGATGATGAGACCGTATTCTTCGAGTGTTTCTGCCACATTAAATACTGTTGGTTTGCTCACTTGAAACTGATTCGACGCATCAGAAATACATTTTTTGTTCCCTTGCAAAGTAGAGAAAAACAAAAGAAATTCTTCTTGTCTGCTCGTCAATTTTTTCATGTACATACCTCCATCTTCTTATTATTATTGCATATCAATATAACGACAAAGCATCGTTGCAATCACTGCACGAGAGGCATCATTTTGCGGTGAAATTGTCGTTGCAGAACTACCCGCCACAATACCAACTTGGTTGCTCCATGCAAGCCCTTCATATGCCCAACTAGAAATTTGATTGCTATCGCTAAATTTACTTAGGTCTGCACCAGCCACTGTGTCATTGCTCATTTTTTCAAATAAATAGAGCATTGTCGCAAATTCCTCACGGGTCACATTTGCAGATGGATCAAACGTTTTGTATCCACCGATGATGCCATTATTTTTCCCCCAAGCCACAGCTTGACCATACCAAGATGAATCAGTTGTTGCTGTTTCTGGACTGCCTGCAATTCTATGAAGTACAGAAATGACCATACCACCTGTCATGTTTGCATCAGGCGAAAAAGTCGTTGCAGAAGTGCCTGAAAATAAGCCTTGTTCCACTGCGTATAAAATATTATCTTTTGCCCAGTGAGAGCTGATATCGGTAAATGGATTGCTTGACGTAGTTGTAGATTCAGTAGTTGTAGTTTCAGTAGTTGTAGTTTCAGTAGTTGTAGTTTCAGTAGTTGGAGTTTCAGCGTATAATCCACCTAAATTTGTTGCTCCATCTACAAGTGTAATCGCTTGTTTTTCTCCACCAACAATTGCAATCAAGCCCACTTGGTTCGTCAAAAAGCTATATTCTGTCACTGCTGCCGCTCCTCGTAGCAACGTTTTATTGCCTTCGTCACTGATTCTGTAAATTTCCAACTCGCCTGTATAAGGCACACGCAATTCCGCTGCACCCATCATGCCAACTTCTGTGCCACCGACTGCAAAGCGGACATCGTACAAATCAAAATCAGATACCCCAAGAGCCGTTTTTGCTTTTTCATAATCTGCCCCAGAAGTAATTTGTGCCACGTACAAATCGGCATCGCTTGTCACTTGTGTCGAATCGCCAATCACTCGAATGCCTGATGTTTGGTCTTGCAAAGAAACCGTTGCAATTTCGCCTCCGCTCATCGTATCATCTGCCACAATTTTTGTCAAATCTGTTGTCGATACATCGCTCCAGTCGATGCGAAGTCTTGCATCCAAATACCCATCTGCAATGACAGAATCCATCGGTGTATGAGGCACTTTCATTTGCAAATCAATATATTCTACACCTGATTTTTTCAAATAACTCGGTACATCAAATTCCATAATTTGAATGTAATCAACAGTATAGCTATTGCCATCATTTCTTGTGCCACTTTCAACGCTTGCACGTTCAATGACAGTCACATCTTTGAAATTGCCATTGCCTGTTGTGTCATATTGCATTTGTGTCACACCAGAAATATATCCGCTGATGTTGACTGGATTGAATGCAATTTGCAATGTATTTGTATCTTCGTTATAAAGTGCAAATTCGTTGTTGTCTGTTGCGACATTGCCCATAGATGCTTTGTCAGAAACTGCATTCCATAAATCCACCCCAACCATTTGGTTTGCAAATGCAAGAGCCGTCATACCTTGTGTCATCACACCTGCCATTGCAAGTGCCACTGCTTTTTTTACTGTAAATTTCATGATTATTTCTCCTTTTCTTTTCTCTTTATTTTTTATTTTTATTTTCGTATTTTTGAAAACCAATTTTGGCTTTTAGAAATCTTTCTGATTTACAGAACGACTTCTAAAAAACAAAAAATATAGAATGAATCCGAATCGGATCACTCTTTTTTATTGTAGGGGCGACCTGTGGTCGCCCGCACAACCCCCCCCTCTATAAAAGCAGTGGGTGAGGGCAAAGCCCTCTCAACGGGCGACTGAAAGTCGCCCCTACAACTAGAAATATAGAATATAATCCGAGTCGAATTGCTCTTTTTTATTGTAGGGGCGACCTGTGGTCGCCCGCACAACCCCCACTCTATAAAAGCAGTGGGTGAGGGCAAAGCCCTCTCAACGGGCGACTGAAAGTCGCCCCTACAAGAATTACAATATTATTTACTACTTACCAAATTCATTAAAATCGTAGATACTTCGGAACGTCTTGCTGTATTTTTTGGAGCAAGCATTTGATTGCCATTTCCAGAAATAATACCATTGCCCAATGCCCACGCAAATGGATCCACTGCGTAACCATCTACTTCTTGGTGGTCTAGGAAGTCAGCCATATCAGCAGAAACTGACATATCCATTCCTGTTGCCATACCAAAGTTGTAGATAATATGCACCATTTCTTCACGAGTCACATTGACATTCACGCCAAACGTACCATCGCCATTGCCAAATGCAATTCCATTTTCGGTTGTCCATAAAATTGCATCTGAGTAATATTGATTTGGCAATACATCACTAAATTCGTTACGTCCACTCACTTGTGGCATCCCCTCCATACGATACAAAGCAGTCAAAAGCATTGCTTTTGTCATTTGCGTATTCGGGTCAAAGCTTGTTGCAGTTGCTCCAGAAAGAATTTCATTTTCGTATACGAATTTCACTGAATCATAGAACCAATCCGCAGTCGTTACATCAATAAATGGCAAACTTTCAATGACTGATTTCGCACTCACTTCACTGCCATCATGTTCTACAGTGTAGATTGAGAAATGTGTGGTTTCAAACTGAACGAGTCTGTCGTAATCTTCATATCCACACTCAAATACTTTGACTGTACCATCATCATCTACGTGCCATACCGACAAGCCTTCTTCTGCTTTCACTCTTTCTAAGAAATAAGGAATGCTGACTGTGACTTTTCCCTCACCAAAGTGAGAAACTGTCTTCTCTCCAGCAAGTACTTGCAAGGAAAATGCTTTTCTCTCGCCGATTGCTTCTTGCTGTTCAGTTGTCAATTTGAGCGGAATTTCATTGCCCTCTTCGTCAAGTTGTACTTCCAAAGACAATTCGTCAATGACGATTGTAATTTCCGCACCACCGACTTGTTCGATAATCGATTTCAACGCTTCTTCGTCAAATTCTACTTGCAAACCACTTGGATTGGCAACAACTAAATTCTCGCCATTTTCAAGCAATTCAGGTAAAGTTGTTTCTGCACAAAGTACTGCTCCGCTTTCAAATGCTTTGCTCGTTGTTTGTGCATTGCTCCAATCAAGTACAAGTCTTGCTCCTGTTGCCCCCATTGGTGCATTTGGAATTGTCATTGTGATTGCATATTGACTATCCAATTGTGTTGTTGTGAATTGGAAACTTGAAATATAAGAATCACCAGAAGACAATTTTGTATATTCAAGCACTTTCAAATCTTTCATTCTTCCGTCTTCACTCACAAGCAAACCAATACCAGATGTCAAATCGCCCATTGTAATTGTACTAGGACTCACAGTGACGGTGTACACACCATCTTTTGTACTGACATATGCGTATCTATTGTTGTTGAACGCAGGATCGCCCATAGAAACTTGGTCGTTGACTTCGTGCATCAATGTGAGTGGCACAAGGTATTGACCATTTTTTGTCACATCAGCAATGGTGCCTGTTGCAACTGTTGTTCCTGTTGTTGTTTCTTCTTCCGCTTCTTCCTCTACTACAGGAGCTTCCACTTCTACGTAAACGTAAACGATGGTATCACCTGTAGATTTTGTAATGTTTGACCAGTCGAAAGTCAATTTTGCACTGAAACGACTATTCATTACTGGAATATCAAAAGAAATCATGTAATAATCTTGAATTTCATCTGTTGTAAAGAATAAAGTAGAAACGTAACGTTCCCCATTGACATCTATACTATATTCTTGTTTGATATCAGAAATATCACCATCTTCACTTGCAACGTTGGCAATACCACCAACCAAACCAGAATAAGATAATGTACCGATACTGACAACGAAAGTATATTCGCCATCTTTATTCGTTACAACGGAAGTACGGCTATTGGCAAATGCTGCATCGCCCATAGACAATTCACTACCTGTTTCTTTGTAAAGATATACAGGCACATCATACGTACCATTGACATTGATATCAGCAAAATCGCTATTAGTATTATTGTTATTATTATTGTTGTTATCTTCAGTATCAGTATCAGTATCA
>JAWXUZ010000027.1:0-29199 GCA_044425835.1 Bacillota bacterium
GCTATTTTTTGATTTGGTACACTTGAGTCTCATAATAAATCCTCCGTTTTATTTTTATTATATCACATTACGATAACGTACGCAAGTAAAAAATGAAAAATTTGACAAAAAAATAAGCCGTAATTGGCTTTAAATAAGGATTTGTTATGAAAGTATAATTTTAAAAGTGTCAAACTCCCGAACCTATGGCACAATTCGGCGATATCTACCAACAATTTTTTGCTTCAGTCGAAGGCATGGCGTGATCTCCACTCGCTTTACAAAAGTGGGCGATCAAGCAATTTATCATTTTTTATTGGCAAAAATTGACTAAATACGACATGAATATTCTTTTGTTTTTGACATATATGACAATATTTCAAAAAATTGAAAATATTTCTTTTTTTCTGTTGACATGATTTCTTATTTATGGTACACTAAGTATGGATCAAATAGTGACGTGTACCTAAATCTTACACACATTTACCCTTGTATACCGTCACATAAATTATTTGACCACATCTTATTTTGATAAGATTTTACCCCATTTCTTATCTGAAGAACCCGTTGCTTTGGCAACGGGTTCTTTGCTATAAAAATAAATAAATTTCAATACAATTTTCAATAGAAAGTAGGTACTCCCTATGATGGAATTGAAACATTCATTTCAAACGAAATTAATAGAGAACCGCTTCATGCCCATGAAGAAACAGCAAGTGGTCGATATCGAAAATACAATCGACGGACAGAGTGATTGGTATGCACGAGAAGAAAATCCCATTCTTTACCTTGTGAGTATTGTTGATACGGAAAAAGCACTACTGGAAAGTGATTTTTTTGCTTATGTCGATGCTGTGGGTCAAAAGATGGAAGAGTCTTTTTTTTCTCGTATCATTGCTTTGGAAATTTTCCTCGGGAAACAGCCAGAAATAGTGACTGTGATACCTGAAGATGTAGAAAACGAAAATATCCATAAAATCCAGTGGTATTTCGATTACGAGAATCAAACGCTTGAAGCCCCAAAGAATCACCCCACAAAGCTACTTGGCATTGAGAAGTTATTATTTTCAGCTTTGGCAGAGCCACCGAAAGTCTCCGTATTAAATATGAAAAGCCAAGCCAAACCGCCGTACATTTCTCTTAGTATCTTCGTAATTTGGGTCTTTTTACTGCTCGATGGCTTCGTTTCTAATACGCATGTTGAGATGATCCTTGAATACGGAATGAGTCGTAGGGCCATTACAGAGGGCGAATATTACCGATTTATTTCGTCTATGTTTTTGCATGCGGATTTGAGACATCTGTTATCGAATATGATTTATCTCTATTATTTTGGCACACGTCTCGAGCGAATTTACGGACCTGTAAAATACTTATTCCTCTATATTTTTTGCGGACTGACTGCTGGTTTATTTAGTATCGCCTTTAGTGATGTCTTATCGATTGGTGCTTCTGGGGCGACGTACGGGCTTTTGGGGGCAACGCTTGTCATTGTCAAGAAATTTGGCACACGCTATATTTCTATGAATTATACAACGATTGTACTGCTTGGGTTCTTAGGTCTTAGCACGGGATTTTTCGTTGAAAGTATCGATAACTTCGGGCATATCGGCGGAATATTCGCTGGTTGTTGCCTCGGTGTGACCCTTAGAGACCAACAAACTGCCACTTTCACTTTCAAAAAAAAGGAGTGAAGATTTATGCACAAATTATCCACATTTTTTGTGGACAAGTACGATTTGTAATGTGTATAAATAACCTAGACACAAAATATAATAAAAAATGTAACAATACGACACAGTATATTGATTTCAATTTGAGTTATCCACAAAATAGCTGTTGACAACTGCATTCCCTTGTGGATAACTTTTTTGCCTTTTTACCAATATTAGGAGGAACTTATGCATATACATATACTTCATGAGCATAACGAAAATTTTAAAAAAAGTCTGCAAACCTCACCGTATCACGATCGCATCTGTGTATTTGGCGAGGGTTCTGAAAAGCCGAAATTCATGATGATTGGCGAAGCACCGGGGGCTGAAGAAGAACTTTCGGGGCGACCTTTTGTCGGGAAAGCCGGGAAGAATTTATCTGAATTTTTAGAACGTTTGCACACTACACGTGAGGAAATTTATATTACGAATGTTGTCAAAATTCGTCCACGGAAGGAGAGTGAAAAAACAAGGAAATTCGTCAATCGTCCACCGAACCAAGAAGAACTCGATTGTTTCGTTCCTTTTTTACTAGAAGAAATCGAACGCATTGCACCGCCACTCATTGTGACACTCGGTAATATTTCTCTGCAAAGTGTGATGCAAGACAAAAAAGCGAGGATTGGCGACTACCACGGAGCAATGCAAGAGCTTCAGAATGGGCAGAAACTCTTTCCCCTCTACCACCCTGCTGCCATAATCTATAACCAAAAGTTGAAGGAGACTTATGAAAATGATTTGCTCGTCTTGCAGTCTTATTTATAGTCGATTATATATTGCTATTTTGTAACTGTTCAGAGGCTTATTTTTAAGACCGTGGACGCTGTCCACACCTGCCACCAAACACCTTTGAAAAAGTTGGAGCAAAACTTTTATTTTTGCAGAGATTAGCGTACTGAAAAACTTCTGAAATGGAATATTTCAGCATATCTGTTAGGGTTCTGAACAGTTACGCTATTTTTATTTATTCGATATCACACAAAAAAAGTATATTTCCACTAATAATTGCCATATAAAAATTATTTTATTAGATACATCTTATGATACACATTCTTTATTTACATAATTTCAATATAGTAGTCGTGGAATTGCACTGTATTTATGCTTTCAATACATGTATTTTCGTTATTATTTTCCGCTCTATTTTTCTTGTATATAAAAACAGTTGACATAGTATTAAAAACTGTTATAGTATTACTATAGGGTTATGGTCGAATGCTGTAGAATTTCGAAATTCTCCGTATTTGATGTACTCATAAATTTATAAATAAAATAAAACAATACCTACCTTAAAGGAGGCCCACCTATGATTCAAGTAATTACTGATAGCAGCTGCGATTTGTCATTGGAACGATTGATAGAAATCAATGTCGTCTGTATTCCACAAACTGTAAGTTTTGGTGACGATATTTATATCGACGGCGAAAATATCTCGACAGAACAATTTTTCGAGTTCCTCGACGCACGTCCTGAACACCCAAAAACAGCTCTGCCAAGTCCATACGTAATCGAAAATGCCTTTCGAGAAGTCCTCGACAAAGGAGACGATATCATCTGCATTTTTGTAGGCAATGACTTGAGCGGTACGGCACAGGCAGCAATGCTTGCAGCGAAATCTTTCACTGAAGAAGAACAAGCTCGCATTCGTTTTGCCGATTCAAGAGGTGTGAGCCTTGCAGTTGGTTTACTCGTTGAGATTGCTGCACAAAAAGCAAAAGAAGACGGTATGACACTCGATGTCATTCATAAAGATATGGTTGACCTTGCGTACAAAGTGCGAATTTTCGGTGCCCTCGATACATTGACATACTTAAAACGTGGCGGTCGTCTTTCAGGTGCGGCAGCGTTGATTGGTACAATGTTGAATTTTTGTCCAATCATCACGGCACAAGATGGTCTTGTCATCAATATCGCCAAAGTAAAAGGCAGAAAAAAATTATATGCCAAAGTGGCGGAGCTTACTTTAGCTGAAAATGTCGATCCTGCGTATCCGATTATTTTTGCCGAAGGGTCAAAAAATGGCTTTCTCGATATATTAAAAGGCTATCTCAAAGACAAAATTGATATTTCCAATGCACTGACAGGAAAAGTCGGTCCTATCGTTGGGACGTTTTCTGGGCCAAATGCAGTCATCATTGCATACGTGCGAAAATGATATCCCTCTCTTTGAGATAGAACTATAAAAGGCAATTGCCAAATATCAAAATGAATCAATACAATAAAAAAGTGAGACGATAATGTCCCACTTTTTTTGTATTTTTAGATCAGCACTTGCAAACCAATTTATAAATGGTAGCCATATTGGTTTGTAAGTGTAACGAATTTTTCAAGTACAACAGAGATTTCTGCACGAGTCAGCATGCCCTTCGGATTGACACCCCCTGACGTATTCCCCACCAAAAGCCCTGCCATTTGCAACGCAGATACAGACGATTTCGCCCAGTAGCTGATGAGTGCATTGTCTGAAAATTCCACTTTGTCATATAAAACAGGCAACTTGAAATTCATCATGTCCGTGTATCGCACAAGGATTGTCGCCATTTGTTCTCTCGTCAAAGAGTCGTCGGGCAAAAACAAATCGTCTGAAATGCCTGAAATGATTTTATTTTGTGTCGCCCAATAGACGTGCGGTGCATACGGTGCATCGACTTTGACATCGAAAAATGAATACTGTGCCGGCAATTCATTTGGAATGCCTGCATGCGTACCGAGTACAGAAACGAACTCCGCACGAGTGATCATTTCATCTGGCGAAAAAGTCGTTTCATCGATTGGCTCGAGCAAATTCATACTCAACACAAAGAGAATGCTTTGCTTTGCCCAGTGATTTTCTATATCTATGTAGGGCATATCTGGAATTTCGATTTCTTCTGCGTCTTCTATATCTACTTCACCTTCTGCACCCGCTTCGCCCTCTAGTCGTTCGAGGTCGGCTTCAAATTCCACTGCATCTTCTGGCAAAATGACCGTATCACCTTCTAGTAAATCTGTATCATTTTCTTCTGTTACCTCTTCTTCGACTTCTTCAGTCGATTGGTTGTGGTGATTGACATTGAAAAAATATAGATTTGACGTAAATGTATACGACTGTGATTGGCTTGCAAACACAAAGATGGTGCTTATATATAGAAAAAAAATCAGAATAAAAAAAACCGATATCGGAAATACAATCCATGAGACAATATTCTTTTTTGAAATCATATACACACTTCCTTTATGGGCAAATGACATTGGCACAACAAAAATAACGACATATCTGAATATATGCGGCGGACTATTTTTGTTCTATAATGTATATTTATTGATTGTTTTGCTTCCCATTTTCTACATTGTAGCATATATTTTCCGATTATACAACCTCTAATTCTTGGGGGATTGTAAAAAGCTATTTTTTTATGAATACTGTATAGAAAAAATCAGATTTTGTCACAATTGAACTGTGAATTTTGTGCGGTACGACTGAATTTGATTTCTAGTACAATTGAACATAATTTTTACTACGTGAGGTGTATTGCAAAAAATACACATACAACGAATAAATATGAATAAAAACTGTACAAAACTAACAAATATGAATAAATATACAAAAAACACTTGAAAACATACGAAAATAGTGTATACTATGTATTAAGTCAATACTTTAAGCATACTATAAAAATAAATCGCATGGGGAGGAACTCAAAATGGGAACGAAAGAAGAAAACATCAAAAAGGTAGTACTTGCATATTCAGGCGGACTCGATACTTCAATCATCATTCCGTGGCTCAAAGAAAATTACAACGATTGTGAAGTCATTGCCGTTTCGGGAAATGTCGGTCAATCCGATGAGCTTGAGGGCTTAGAAGAAAAAGCACTCAAAACTGGGGCTTCTAAATTATACGTCGAAGATTTGAACGAAGAATTTGTCGATGAGTATGTCATTCCAACAATGCAAGCAGGTGCAAATTACGAGGGGTATCTCCTTGGGACTGCGTTTGCACGTCCAATCATTGCAAAACGTATCGTTGAAATTGCGAAAAAAGAAGGTGCAGATGCCATCTGTCACGGTTGTACTGGAAAAGGAAATGACCAAGTACGATTCGAGTTGGCAATCAAAGCGTTTGCCCCTGATATGAAAATCATCGCTCCTTGGCGTGTCTGGGACATCAAATCTCGTGAGGAAGAAATTGCTTATGCTGAAGCACATAATATCCCACTAAAAATCAACAAAGAAACGAACTACTCCAAAGACAAAAACTTGTGGCACTTGAGCCATGAAGGACTTGACCTAGAAGACATTGCCAACGAGCCAATGTATGAAAAAGAAGGCTTTTTGGAAATGAGTGTGTCACCTCTTGTGGCACCTGACAAACCAACGTATATCACAATTGACTTTGAAAAAGGTGTGCCTGTGGCACTCGATGGACAAAAAATGAAAGCCCTCGATTTGATTCTCAAACTAAATGAAGTCGGTGGAGCAAACGGCATTGGGTTATTTGATGTCGTAGAAAATCGTTTGGTCGGTATGAAATGTCGTGGTGTATACGAAACTCCGGGTGGTGCGATTTTATACCGTGCCCACGAAGTCTTGGAAACTGTGACACTCGACAAAATGACGTCTCACGAAAAAGCAAAGCTCGCCATCACTTTTGGCGAATTGGTCTACAACGGACAATGGTATACACCTCTTCGTGAAGCGTTGACTGCATTTTTCACGAAAACACAAGAAAATGTCACTGGTTCTGTGAAACTCAAATTGTACAAAGGCAATATGATTACAGCGTCGATTGCCTCACCGCATTCACTCTATTCAGAAGACATTGCAACATTTGAAGAAAGCGATTACAACCAAATGGATTCGCAAGGGTTCATCAATTTGTTTGGCTTGCCGATTCAAGTACAAAGTATGTTGCAACAAGGGAAGTTGAAAAAATAATAAATCTCTTCCTTGAATAACGAAATTCACCTTGTTAAGCTTGTATTCTCCAATTAAATATTGCCGAAAATATAAGACTTTACAAACATTAAGGCGAATAAAATCAAAGTTTTGCTCCAGCTTTTTCAAAAGCTGGTGGGGTTTCAACTCATTTTGCTTCGCAAAACTGCTGGGTCAATTCACTTTGCAAGCAAAGTCAGCTACGCTGACCGCCGTCTTCTTCGGCGGTGAAGAGCAGCCGTCGTTTTCTTCGACGGTGAGGGTTTGGGGCAAAGCCCCAAGAACTTTAAAAAATACCACAAAAGAAGAGAGGGCGAAACCGTCCTCTTTTCGTATCATAAGGAGAACACAATGAAATTATGGGCAGGTAGATTCCAAAAAGAAACAGACCAACAAGTAAACGATTTCAATTCCTCGATTTCTTTCGATGCAAGGCTTTATAGCCAAGACATTCAAGCCTCCATTGCCCACGCAACGATGCTCGGCAAACAAGGCATCATCGAATTGACAGAAGCCGATAAAATCGTGAGTGGTCTACAAGCAATCTTGAAAGACATTGAAGACGAGAAAATCCAATTTTCGCTCGAGCAAGAAGACATCCACATGAACATCGAAAGTATTTTGACCGAAAATATCGGTCTATCGGGCAAGCGTTTGCATACAGGCCGTAGCCGAAACGACCAAGTCGCAGTCGATACCCGTCTGTATGTACGTGACGAAATTAAAGAACTCATCGATTGCCTTTTGGACCTCGAAATAGTCCTCATCAAAAAAGCAAAAGACAACCTCCATACAGTAATGCCCGGCTATACGCATTTGCAAAGAGCCCAACCAACGACGTTCGCCCACCATATGATGGCATATGCCAATATGTTCAAGCGTGATGTCACTCGCTTGGAAGATTGCCTCGAACGTATGAACGAATCTCCACTCGGTTCGGGTGCGTTGGCAACAACGACGTATCCACTCGATCGTTTTTATACAGCGGAAGCTTTGGGCTTTCGCAAACCGACAGACAACTCTATTGACTCTGTATCGGATCGTGATTACGCAATTGAACTTTTGGCGGATTTGTCGATTGTCATGATGCATTTGTCGAGATTTTCTGAAGAAATCATTCTATGGTGTTCATGGGAATTCAAATTCATTGACCTTGACGATGCCTACTCCACAGGATCCTCGATTATGCCACAGAAAAAAAATCCAGACGTTGCAGAGCTTGTACGTGGAAAAACAGGTCGTGTGTACGGTGCGTTGATTTCTTTCCTTACCATGATGAAAGGCTTGCCACTTGCGTACAATAAAGACATGCAAGAGGACAAAGAATCTCTATTCGATGGCATTGACACCGTGAAACTTTGCTTGCCCGTATTCGGGGCAATGCTCAATAGCTTGACCATCAAAAGTTATAATATGGAGCAAGCTGCCTCAAAAGGGTTCATCAATGCAACGGATTGTGCCGATTATCTCGTAAAAAAAGGCTTGCCATTTCGAGAAGCATATATGGTTGTGGGGCATTTGATCAACACATGTATGCATGAGGGGTATACTTTGGAGAGTTTGCCAATGCAACGATTTAGAGAAGCCTCCAATTTATTCGACGAATCAATTTATAAAACACTCGATTTGCATGCGTGTGTCAATGAACGCAAAGTGTACGGTGGGCCATCTGCTGAAGCTGTGACGAAGCAAATAGAAATCATTCAAGAATTTGTTTCCAAACGCCAAATAACAAAATAAAAATTAGCCATACAATTAAATTAAATATATACGAAAAAACGAGCCACCTTTTTAAGATAGCTCGTTTTTTGCTCTTGGTCAAGAGATTGAGTCAAATTTGTAGGGGAAGGGTTCCACCCCTTCCCGATCAATAGTGCAATACAACTGATTAGATTTTTTTTGCATCGCCCCATACTTCATCGAGTCCGTAAAACTCACGTTGCTCTTTATTGAAAAGATGCACCAATACATTATCGTAATCGAGCAAAACCCATGTGCCACCGCTATAACCCTCTGTATGGTGCGGTTTCACTTTGACTTCTGCCAATTTTTGTTCGATGTCATCTGCAAGCCCTCTCAAATGATTGACGTTATTTCCGCTTGCAATGACGAAATAATCTGCAATGTTCGAGATGCCTTTGAGGTCAAGGACTTGTATGTCTTGCCCCAATTTATCGTCGAGTGATGCTTGTACAATTTTTACGATTTCTAATGGTTCCATGTGTGTTCCTCCTTAAATTCTTTCCTTATAATATGCCAATGCTTTCAAAGATTCAGGGTGAATCTCACTGTTTTTACTTGCCAAAAATACCTTGGTCTGCTCAAAAATCAATACCATCGTCGCATCTAAATTTTCATAAGAAAGCGTTCTAGCTTCTAAAAGACCAGGGAAATTTTTGCGGTTCGGCTCGGTATAATCTGCAATATAGACAATTTTTTCAAGTAAGGACATTTCCGCTCTCCCCACTGTATGGTACAAAATGCCATTTAGTATATCTTGGTCATCGATTTTGTATTCACGCTTTGCCGATTCTGCCCCCAACACTGCGTGGATGAGTTCCTTATTTTCTTTGTAAATGTCTTCTTGGCAGACTTTGTATTCTCTACATAATTGTGTGATGAGTGACTCGGGATATTCTTTTGCGATATCGTGCAAGAGGGCCGCCACTTCACATTTATGTACGAGTGACTCATCGCCGTAATGAGCAGCCATTTTTTTTGCTTCCTCTACAACACCCAAGGTATGAAGGTATCGCTTCACAGACATTGAGGATTGTACTTTTTGTTGCATTTTTTCCATCGAAATCATGAAGGAATCCCTCCCTCTTTGTCGCTATACAACTGAAATTTATGAATGTATGCCAACACATCATCAGGGAGCAAATACCGTATGGACGTGCCATGTTCGATGCGGTCTCGAATGTCTGAAGATGAAATGTCAAGGGCAGGCACTTCCAGAAAATGGATTTTTGCCCCATAGGCTTCATTTAATTTTGCAACGGCTTCTTCGACACCTTTTTTATCATACCCTGGGCGAGTCACTCCGATAAACTCACAAAGTGAAAGCAGTCGTTTCGTGTCTTTCCATTGCTCGAGTTGGTGAATGGAATCCGCCCCCATGATGAAGTAAAATGTCGTATCGTCTTCTAGTTGCGTGGTCAATTCTTCAATCGTATCGACAGTGTACGTCTTTCCGCCACGGTCGATTTCTATCGTTGAAATTTCAAATTTTTCATTGTTTCTGACTGCAAGTTTCGTCATCTCTAACCTATGATTTGTGCCGAGCGTGACGCATTTGTGGGCAGGACTGCCTGTCGGAATGAATAAAATTTTTTCGATATCGAAAGCATCGTAAACCGTTTCCGCTGTCACAAGATGTCCGTAATGAATGGGATCGAAGGTGCCACCCATGATGCCGATGTTTTTTTTACTTGTATTTTTTTTTATTTTTTCGTTTGTTTTTTCTTCTTCTGTATTTGTCATTTTGGTCGCCTCTATAAGTCCTATGGGAATATTGCGTTTTGCGAAATTTCTGAATGTCCAAATCGTAACCCTTAAGTGTTGTGCGAAATGCTTTGTAAAACAATCCAAATCCCTCGAGAATGACGGCTTTTGTCTCCTCATCTTCGTATGGGAATTTGCGTAGTGCAACGTACATATTCCTTATTGACAGTACGAGATTTCCGTTATCGTCACCGTGGGTCTTTGACAAAATCTCATAAAATGTATTGAAAAATACTTCCCTTTTATCTTTTGGCAGTGCAAGCGACCACTCTTTTAATGTGCGGTCAAAAAACTTACTGCCCTCTGTCACCGAATCGAGATATACAAAGCTTGTGCCAGAAACGAGCCATGTATACGGATCGTGTTGAAAGAGTCCTTTTTCGTGGCTTGCCACAACGAAGTATTTTTCTTGACGAGAAAGCATCATGCCAATGACTGACGATTGCGGGACAAATGCTTTGGTGCGTGGCAGTATTTTTTGATATCCAGGAAATGAAAGCATTCCATCATGAAATCCAGGGCCATCATACGTAGAAATCGTTTGGATGCGATCGACAATCGAATCAGGAGCGACTACAGCTGAAAATACAGCGAGATTGCCCCCTTTGGAATGACCGCCCATTCTGATATTGCCTGTTAGTTTTTCGCAGATGTAGACGAGATAACAAGAGGCCGCCAACTGTGAGGGAACAATTCTTGCATGGGTCATATTGAAATCTTCTTTCCACCCAATCAAACTTTGGTCCGTCCCACGATAGCTTACGTAAAGTTCGTTTTCTTCCATTACAATGGTAACTGCTGCAAATTGTGTTTCCTTTTTATGGTGCAGATGGTCGACGTAGCAACAAAGCCCCATATCTCCAAAACGTTTCGATTCCCCCATGAGATGCAAGAGGTATCGGTCTTTTTTGTCTCGTGTCACCTGTTGGTCATTTGAGCGGGCTTTCATGCGGTTTGCCACTTCTGAAATTTTGACAGGTGTTGTGTCATACGGAGTGAGGACTTCTTGCAATACGCAGTACGACAAACAAGAAAGTATAAATCCATCGACTTCTTGAAAAGGGCTTTCTTTGAAAGTCAAATCACCTCGCCATATGATGTAATCAAATATATTTTCCATAGACATACCTTCTATTATTAGTTTATGATTTTTTGGCTCTTGGCAATTCAATCACAGGTTTCGTTTTCGATTTGCGGTACAAAATGAATCGTTTGCCGATGACTTGTACGACATCAGCCCCTGTACGGCTTGCCAAAAGTTCAGCTGCCTCCGCCGTTTCTAGTGTAGTATTGTCTAACACATTGATTTTTATGAGTTCCCTCGCTTCGAGTGCGAGATGTACCGTCTCACGCAATTCAGGTGTCACACCGTTTTTTCCAACTTGAAAAATAGAATCGAGTCCATTTGCAAGTCCTCTTAAATAACTTCTTTGTTTGCTTGTCAACATAAATCCTCCAGAGTTTGTTTGAATTTTTTCATATTGTCGTAGTATAGCATAGTTTTACTGTTTTTGCAATGGGGTATCCAATAAATTTCCGTGCAAGCATAAGAAATTGGAATTTATAGTTAAATTTTTCTGTTTTGAGTTAGTATTATGCATTTTTATAATATATTCAAATAATTTTTCTAATAATTATTAAAAAAAAGCATAAACTGATATACATATTTTTTCTCTGCCATATTCAAACATATTGTATAATTTATGATAAGACACTGAAATTTCGTGAAAATAGTATAGTTTTAACGTGTTTTAATCGTTAAAATTCCTTGCGGTTTCAATGGTTCTATGAATATTAGAAAATATTTTGTTGCTTTTGCATATTTTTTTCCGTTCTAGTTGTGGAATTTTTCTAATAGGAAATCGAATTATAAATTTATTGCATAGTTTTTTCTGTATTTTTTTGAATCCATTACTTTTTTTTGTTGATATTTCAACTTTACTATGTTATGATGAAATCGTTATTGAAAGAAATCGTATTTCCCTACATTAATAATAGAGGAAATACAATAAAAAAAAGGAGAATGAAGGCTATGAAAAAAAATGTATTGAAAACGACAGCACTTGCTTTGGTGCTTATGATGGGGTTTGCAGGTTGTGGAGGTAGCGACAGCTCCTCTTCTGCTAGCGACAGCTCTTCTGCTAGTAGCGAAAGTGAAAGTGCAGGGAGTGAAACACTCGAAAATGTCACTTTGACGTATGCAACAGGTGGTACGACAGGTACGTACTACACAGTGGGTAGCACAATGGCGACGGTATTGAATGATGCAATGCCAAACGTAAGTTTGAATGCCATTTCAGCAGGTGCGTCAAAATCGAATATTTTAGATATCGAAGATGACATGGCAGACATTGCGATTGTGCAAAATGACGTTATGTCTTATGCGTATAGCGGTACTGATTTATTTGCTGAAGATGGCGAATTTAAAAAATTCACAACCATTGCTGGTGTGTATGATGAAACTTGTCAAATCATTGCAGACTCAAGCATTGAAAGTATTGCAGACCTCAAAGGCAAAGCTGTCAACGTGGGCGATGCGGGTAGCGGTGTGGAATTCAACGCAACACAAATTCTTGCAGCGTATGGCATTGACATCAACACAGACATCACAAAAGTAAATGGTAGTTTCAGTGATTCCGCAAATAGTATCAAAGACGGTAAAATCCAAGCAGCATTTATTACAGCAGGAGCTCCAACGACTGCAATTGTTGATTTGGCAATTTCAAAAGATGTAAAATTACTAGAAATCGATGAAGAACATGCAACAGCTTTGATGGCTGAATATCCATTCTACACTCAATCTGTCATCCCTGGTGGCACATATAGTGGAATCGATACAGATACAAACACTTTGAGTGTGCGTGCAACATTGATTGCTTCTGAAGATGTACCTGATTACGCAATCACACAATTACTAGAAGCAATGTTTGACAACCAAAGTACTTTGGCAGCCAGCAATGCAAAATTTGAAGAATTGAATTTGGAAGATGCAGTCAAAGGTGTTTCTGTACCTTTCCATCCAGGTGCAGAAGCGTACTTCACAGAAGCAGGTGTTTTGAATTAAATCATTATTTTATTTGCGACAACAATTCTATTTTTTCATCAGTTCAGTCATTGTTTTTTGTATGGCAATCGCCAATGCAAATTCAGGTACTGAACTGTATTTACTCATAGAAGACGTCCGCAATGAAGTAATGCTTGAACGATATAAAGTGGAGGAGGGCGACACGTTTGCTGTCGCTTTTCGTCACTCTGTCAACCAAAGTATGGTCGAGGACAGATACAAAATTGTCGATGGTGCAATCATGGTATATGAAACGTTGTATTACGATTTCGGAGCTGGTGTACAGACAGAGCTTTTAGGAAGTGAAACGCTCACAATGACTGATGACGGTGGTATGATTGTCGGGAATGTGAACAAAATCATTCCTGAATTATATTATAATATCAGTGCGGTATATGACCATATTTTAAAAATTGACAATACAGAAATGAGTTTGAAAGAATTGGCTGGCGGACGTACGACAGTATTATTTTCTGTAATTGTGGAATAGTAAATACGTATGGAATCACAAATAGGGGTAAAATAAGTACCTCACAAGCACAGTGAACCATCACTGTTTTTATGAGATGTTTATTTTAAAGAGGCAAAGAATCAAAGGAGGCACATTAATGGCAGATGATAAAGAATTAGAACCGAAAAAAAATGAAACGCCACAAAATGACACAGAATCAAAAGTGGAGTTCAAAGAATCCGCAGAAGTGACAGAAGAAGCCGTGGAAGTAATGAAAGAAGAGGAACTCGACTCTGTTATGAAAAAATTTGACAAAGAGTCGAATATCAGGATATTTGAAGGCACACCGAAAACAATCGTCAGTGCATTATTGGTTGCATTTTCGTTGTTTATGGTCTACATGAATACATTTGCTGTATGGGGCGAGCAAATTCGTCGTTGTACATTTTTAGGTTGTGTCCTACTTTTGATATTTTTGGTGTATCCGATGCGAACTTCCAACCATAAAGTCAACCACATTCCATGGTATGATTGTATTTTAGGGATTTTAGGTTCAGGTGCATTTTTCTACTACGTATTCAATACGACAGAAATCATTCAAAAAGCGACAAGAATCTCTGACTTTGATGTGGCAGTCGGTGTCATAGGGATTTTGATTTTAGCAGAAGCATGTCGAAGAGTGACAGGGATTCCGATTATCGTCGTAGCTACTTGCTTCGTTGCATATGCATTTTCAACTGGACTTCCACTAACGAGAATTATCTATAATTTATTTTACACTACGACAGGTGTCATCGGTGTACCGATTGACGTTTGTTCTACATTTATTGTATTGTTCATTATATTCGGGGCATTTTTGGAAACGACAGGCATATCGAATTTCTTTATATCTTGTGCCAATTCCATTGCCGGAGCGAGTGCTGGAGGGCCTGCAAAAGTGGCGGTCATCTCTAGTGCGTTGTGTGGTATGATTTCTGGTAGTTCTGTAGGAAATACAGTAACAACAGGAAGTGTCACCATTCCAATGATGAAAAAAACAGGGTATCCAGCTGAATTTGCGGGAGCTGTGGAAGCCTCAGCCTCAACGGGCGGACAGATTATGCCACCGATTATGGGTGCAGCAGCGTTTTTGATGGCGGAAATGATTGGTGTTTCGTATGGAACGGTCATTCAAAAAGCGATTTTACCGGCTTTCCTTTATTTTTCAGGCATTTTCTTAATGGTGCATTTTAAGGCAAAACGCTTGCAATTGCAAGGGATTCCAAAAGAAGATTTGCCAAAACTCAAACATTTGGTTCGTAATATCTATTTGTTATTGCCTCTTGTTTTATTGGTATATATGATGATTGAGGGCTATACGCCTGCTCGTTCTGCGGTGTTTGCGACATTAGTGGCAATCGTTGTGGGGATATTTAACAAAGACAACCGCATGTCTGTACCGAAATTTTTCGTTGCCCTTGAAAATGGTGGTCGCAATACGCTTTCTGTAGCTGCCGCTTGTGGGGTTGCCGGAATTATTGCTGGTGTAGTCAGTATGACAGGGCTTGGACAATTGTTCATTTCAAGTATTGTCGCTGTAGCCGGCGGAAATCTTTTGGTCGCTCTCCTACTCACGATGGTATGTTGTATCATATTGGGAATGGGTGTGCCAACGACAGCGAATTATATCATCATGGCAACGACTTGTGCACCAATTTTGATTGGTGGTATGGGTGTCAATCCAATTGTTGCGAATATGTTCGTATTTTACTTTGGGATTGTGGCAGACATTACACCGCCTGTGGCTTTGGCTGCGTATGCTGGCTCTGCCATTGCTGGTAGTAACCCAATGAAAACAGCCTTCAATGCGACAATGCTTGCCATTGCAGCGTTTATCGTACCGTATATTTTCGTATTCAATCCATCACTACTATTCATTGATACGACTGTACCACAAGTCATCCAAGTTATCATCACTTCCTTTATGGGTATGGTGGCAATCTCAGGAGGAATGATTGGATTTATGCTCACTCGATTGAATGCCGTGCTTCGTGGACTTTGTTTTGCGACTGGATTCTTGCTCATTTACCCTGAAGTGCTGACAGATATCGTTGGACTCGTTTTGATTGGAGCAATCATTGCATATCAACTTACGATTGGCAAAAAACAAGAAGAAGTGTTGGTGTAATCCAAATTATGATACCAAAAAAATCGATGTGCCTTTGGGTATGTCGATTTTTTTACATAAATTAAGTAGGCAATATTCGTTGCTACCGCTATAAATAAAGTAAAATTCATTTCTTACAAATAAATATATGATATGTTTCACTCATATTTCACTAAAATTTCACATAAAAGATACTCATCACACAACGTATACAATATGCAATAGTCATCTATTGTACAATACATAAATTTCAACAAAAAAACAGCCCACATATTGGTATATTTTTACAAAAAGTTCGATATATCGAATTTTTTGTTTATTTGCTATTGCATTTTTTCCTAGATGTTGTATAATGAAATTCAGTTTAATAAATATGATTCTAAGTTTAGTAATACTAAAATAAAACAATTTGAATATGCATATCTTTATATAAGGGAGACAATATGGAAATCGGACATAAAATCAAAAAATTACGAGTGCAAAAAGGCTTGACACTAGAAGAGCTTGCCAGTCGCAGTGAACTCACAAAAGGCTTTTTGTCACAGCTAGAGCGTGATTTGACTTCCCCCTCGATTGCCACATTAAATGACATCATCGAGGCACTCGGGACTTCGATGAGCGAATTTTTCAAAGAGGAAAAAGAAGAAAAAATCGTCTTTGCAAAGGAAGATTTCTTTGTAGATGAAAAAGAAGATTTCACACTCAACTGGATTGTGCCAAACACACAGAAAAATGAAATGGAACCCATCTTGATTGAAATTCCGCAAAATGGGGAATCTTTTACGATGAATCCCCACGCTGGGGAGGAGTTTGGTTACGTGCTTGAGGGGAGTATCATTTTGGCTTGCGACAGCTCGCAATACAAAGTAAATAAGGGCGAAACATTTTACTTAAAAGGCACGAGCGACCACTGTTTACGCAATGAGAAAAAAGCAGTTGCAAAAGTATTATGGGTGTCAACCCCACCTTTGTTTTAGGATAATCGTACTTTGATTTGCAATACGTATCCAAAATTAAATAATTTTAAAAAAATATTGATTTTGCAAATATTAAGGTTAGCAAAAATAAAGTTTTGATCTCTCAAAGCCTAGCTTCAACTTTTTCAAAAGTTGGCTGGTCAACTCATTTTGCTACGCAAAACTGCTACGCAGCCGCCGTTTTCTTCGGCGGTGAGGAGGTTTGAGACAGAGTCCCAAGGTCTTCTCTTTTGATTTTATCTAACACCATCACAGGAGGCTGGTCTTACAATGAAAAAATTAATCCAATTCAAAAATATAATCAAAGATTTTAACGGGAAAATTGTCCTCAAAGGCATTCACCTCGACATTTACGAAAATGAATTTGTGACACTCCTAGGCCCTAGTGGTTGCGGTAAGACGACACTGCTCCGTATTTTGGCAGGATTCCTCACTCAAAATGAGGGGACAATTTTATTCGACGGCGAAGAAATTACGAAGTTGCCACCGTACAAACGGGAAATCAATACGGTATTCCAAAAATACGCACTCTTCCCGCATATGAATGTCTACAACAATATCGCCTTTGGCTTGAAAATCAAAAAAGAACCGAAAGACGTTATCGAGCAAAAAGTAAAACGTATGCTCCGCCTTGTGAATCTGGAAGAATACGCACAGCAAGACGTCACTCAAATGAGCGGTGGTCAACAACAACGTGTGGCAATTGCCCGTGCTTTGGTCAATGAACCGAATGTATTGTTACTCGATGAGCCATTGGGGGCGTTGGATTTGAAGCTTAGGAAAGAGATGCAACAAGAACTAAAGAAGATACAAAAAGAAGTCGGTATCACTTTCATTTTCGTGACGCACGACCAAGAAGAAGCACTCACAATGTCCGATAAAATCGTCGTGATGAAAGACGGCGAGATTCAGCAAATTGGATCGCCAACCGATATTTACAACGAGCCAATCAACGAGTTTGTAGCGAATTTCATTGGTGAAAGTAACATCATCGAGGGCATTATGCTAGAAGATTATAAGGTCATGTTTGAAGATAAAAAATTCGATTGTGTCGACTTTGGATTTGAACCAAATGAAAAAGTAGATGTCGTGATTCGCCCTGAAGATTTGGATATTGTGCCAAGAAATGAAGGGAAACTCAAAGGCATTGTGCAGTCCGTACTGTTCAAAGGGGTGCATTATGAAATGGTCGTGGAAACGAAAATCGGTACATCCATTACTGTGACGATGACCGTATCGAAAGATTCTTCTGTGTTCAACGAAATGGCAAACGAAAAAATTTCAGCGAATGATTTCTACCTTGATGTGGCAGATATCGACACACTCGATGAGTCGACCATCATATCGAGAGCCGATGCCCAAGCGTGGGATCCAGAAACAGATGAATTTACGTCAATCAAGGAAATTGCATACGAAATTCGCAAAGAAAACGGCACGTATCCTGTGACATTTACGACGGCACAAGGCACATCAGTCACCGTCAATATGATCGTAAAAGACGAAAATAGAGTCGTCAATAAAGAGTATGAAGAAGAAATTTATGCTGTGAATTTCTACAAAAAAGCCGATGAGATTTTGGAGTCTGTCGCACTTGAAACGGATCTCAAAACGTGGGCAAATGCGTCAGCGTATAGCCTAGAAGATGGCACGACAGTCGAAATCAAAAATGTGAATTACGACTTTGACCCAGAAAATTTAGAACCAGGTGTGTATAAAGTGACATTTGCGACGGAAGGATATTCGTACAAAGTCGGCACGACAGATTATTACGCACCACAAGAAGAAGTCGGTTTGACATTTGCACCAGAGGACATTCATATTATGAAAAAGGAAAATTGATGGAGCACATTATTGATTCCCCAATTAAATGTTTCCTAAAACAAATTGGCAAAATGCAAGCGGGCGACCACAGGTCGCCCCTACACATTGTATTTCAAGCTTTTTGTAGGAAACTCTGACCTTATGGTCGCCCATTCATGAGACTGCTGCAATTTAGCAATATTTGATTGGTATCTCAATATTCACCCCATCAGAAAGGAGACCGAAAATGAAACAATTCCAAACCATGACTTACCCATACATTTTATGGATCGCCATCATGATTGTAGCACCGATGTGCCTCATTGTGCTATATGCGTTTACAACAGGCGGTGGCAATCCCGTTGCCACGATACAATTTACACTCGATCACTTCATTCGTTTTTTTCAAGATGATATTTTCCGCAGTGTACTCGTGCGGTCGTTATGGATTGCTTTTTTTACGACGGTACTCTGTATTGTAATCGGCTATCCCATTGCGTATGTCATTGCCATGGGCAAAAAAAGGAGCAATTTATTTTGGGTATTGCTCATCACCTTGCCTACGTGGATCAATATGCTCGTGCGGACGTATGCCCTGATGGGGATGTTTCAAAATGAGGGCATCATCAATAAATTCCTTGGGCTATTTGGCCTTGAACCCATCGAAATGATTCATACAACGTTTGCAGTCATTGTCGGTATGGTCTACAATTTCATACCGTTTATGATACTGCAAATTCACGCTTCACTCGCCAAAATGGACAAAAGCTATATCGAAGCCGCTGGCGATCTCGGTGCAAACCAACTCCAATGTTTTCTAAGGATCATACTGCCACTTTCACTGCCTGGTGTCATCAGTGGGATCACCCTCGTATTTTTGCCTGCGGTGTCTAGCTTTTTCATTCCGAAATTACTGGGGGGCGGACAGTTCGTCTTGATTGGCAATATCATTGAAACTGAATTTTTAGTCGCTGGAAATTGGAATTCTGGTAGTGCCATTTCACTCATTATGGCCTTGATTATCATTTTCTCGTTGTACCTCACAAAAAAAGTCGACAAAGACCCCGCAAGTGAAAGGGGGCGTGCATAATGGAGCGTGACCGTGGATTCGTAAGCAAACTCATCTTACTGTTTACCGTGCTATTTTTCTACATTCCGATTGTGTATATCATCGTTTTTTCGTTCAATGAGTCGAAATCTCTGACGAAGTTCACTGGATTTTCCTTGCAGTGGTACGAAAAAATGTTTTCTGATGCGACCATGATGGAATCGGTGGTGTATACTGTCGTTCTTGCACTGCTTGCGACGGCAATTTCCACCTTGATTGGCACATTGACTGCCATCGGGCTTTCAAAATCGAATAAAATTTTAAGTGGTGTTGTAGGGCAAGTCAACCAACTGCCCATACTCAATCCTGAAATTGTGACTGCCATTGGACTACTCATGTTTTTTAGTGCCATCGGCATCAAAAAAGGCTTTTTGACCTTGCTACTTGCCCATGTGATGTTCTGCACACCTTACGTCATATTGAGTGTCATGCCGAAACTACGGACACTCGATCCGAATTTGGCAGAAGCCGCCATGGATCTCGGTGCAACACCACTCGTTGCCTTATGGAAAGTCATTGTGCCACAGTGTACTTCTGGAATCATCTCTGGAGCACTCATCGCCTTTACGATGTCATTTGATGATTTTGTCATCTCGTACTTCGTCACTGGCAATGGCATCAACAACATTTCCATCTTGGTCTACACCATGAGCAAACGCATCAACCCCTCGATTAATGCACTGAGTACGATGGTCATTTTGATGATTACAATTGTACTTTTGGTGATTAATATAGTACCAATTATTTTAGAAAAAAGAAGGAGAACACAAAAATGAAAAACAGTTTCAACAGCAACACAATGAAAAAAACAATGCTTGGTGTATCACTTTTATTGACCTCAGTTGTCACACTGACAGCGTGTGGAGGGAGTGGTTCTGAAAGTGCAAGCGGAGTTGACCCCGTAGAAAAATACGGTTCAAATACTTTGAAGTTGTACAATTGGGGCGAGTACATGGGCGAAGATTTGATTTCCAATTTCCAAGATGAATTTGGTGTCAAAGTTGTTGTGGAGTATTTCGATTCCAATGAAATGATGTATACGAAATTGAAAGCTGGCGATGCGTATGACGTACTTGTGCCATCAGATTATATGATTGAGCGACTTATGAATGAAAATATGTTGCAAGAACTCGATCAGACACTCCTTCCCAACATTACGAATTTGGCTGGCGGTGTGACGAATTTACCGTACGACCCGACCAATGCGTATTCTGTGCCATATTTTTGGGGCAATGTCGGGATTGTGTACAATCATGAAAATGTAGCGACAGCTGACGTGGAAGCATTGGGTTTTGATATCTTAAAAGACACGACACACGCTGGTAATATTTATGTCTATGATTCAGAAAGAGATTCGTTCATGATGGCACTGAAAGCGTTGGGATATTCCATGAATACAGAGGACGACGACGAAATCAATGCGGCGTATGAATGGCTTTTGGAACTCAATGCGACCATGTCGCCAGCGTATGTGACAGATGAAGTCATTGATGGTATGATCAGCGGAAACAAAGACATTGCCGTTGTCTATAGCGGAGATGCGACGTACATTCTTGAGGAAAATGAAGAGATGAGTTTTGCGTTGCCAGAGAGTGGCACAAACCTTTGGAGCGATAGTATGGTCGTTCCAGCGAATGCAGAAAATCCATTGCTTGCTCATGAGTTCATTAATTACGTGTTGACGTATGATGCGTCTTACGACAATAGTGATACCGTTGGGTATGCTTCTACAAACCAAGAAGTGCTAGACGATTTGAGTGCAGGGGACTACAGCGAAAATGAGGCGTATTTGCCACGTACAGACAATGCAAATGATGAAGTATTTCGTGACAATATGGTACTCAAAGAAAAATTATCGAATTTGTGGTTGAGAGTCAAAGCGGCATCTTAATCCTTACAAGGTGGAGAAATCCACCTTTTTTTATTGGGGAATTTTCCGTGAATTCCATTCAGGAATTATTTTAAAAAAATTCAATTCTTGAAGTATTTCTATCAAAAAGGGGTATACTATTTTTATCATTTCAAGAAGTAGTACAAAGAATTTTTGTGATAAAATGGAAGACGGAGGAATGGGGTTTATGGAAAAATTTATCGTGGCACATACAGAAAAATTAGAAGGGAAAGTGCGAATCAGTGGGGCTAAAAATGCAGTACTCCCCATTTTGGCAGCCACACTACTCACAGAGGAGCGTTGCATCATCGAAAATGTACCCGCCCTTCGAGATGTAGAATGCATGGTATCGATACTTGAAAAATTAGGTGCAGACATCACTTTTTTTCGTGCAGAAGAACGCATAGAAATCGAAGCCAAAAATATCGATCCCACAGCGAATATCGAAGAAGAATGCGGTGAAATGCGAGCTTCTTTTTTGATAGCAGGAGCGTTGCTTGGGCGGTTTTTAGAAGGACGAGTGGCAATGCCTGGTGGTTGCCAAATTGGCAGTCGCCCGATTGATTTGCATTTGAAGGGGTTTCATGCACTCGGTGTGAAAAGTAAATTAGAACATGGCATTGTCGACCTCCTAGCCAAACGGATTCGTGGCACAACGATTTACCTTGACTTCCCAAGCGTGGGTGCGACTGAAAATTTGATGATGCTTGCGACTTTAGGCAAAGGCAAAACCATCATTGAAAATGCAGCAGCAGAGCCTGAAATCGTAGACCTAGCAAACTGTCTGCGGAGTATGGGGGCGGATATCGTGGGCGATGGCGGTGATACGATAGCAATTACAGGTGTGACTTCCTTGCACGGTTGTACGCATAGCGTGATTGCCGATCGCATTGAAGCCGGTACGTTTATGGTCGGTGTGGCAATGCTTGGTGGGGATATTGTGCTTGAAAATGTGCAAGAAGAACATCTAAAACCAGTCATTGCAAAGCTATCGGAATGCGGTGTGAAGATGGAATCAGAAGAAGACGGCAAAACACTACGGGTCTATCGCAAAGGGAAATTGCAACCCCTACAAGTCAAAACAATGCCGTTCCCTGGGTTTCCTACAGATATGCAAGCACAATTTATGAGTTTGATGACCATTATCAAAGGCACGAGCATCATCACAGAAACGGTATTTGAAAATCGGTTCATACACGCAAACGAATTGCAAAGAATGGGGGCGGACATTCGCATTGAAAGTCGGAATGCGTTGATCGAGGGGGTTGACGAATTGACAGGGAGTAAAGTCAAGGCGACGGATTTGCGTGGCGGTGCTGCCTTGATTTTGTCAGCGATGAAAGCCAAAGGCGAGACGGAAATCGGAGAAATTCAGCATATTGAGCGTGGGTATTATCGGATTGATGAAAAGTTGCGTGCGTTGGGTGGGTGTATACGGAAGGTGGAGTTGGAGTGAGTGTGGACTGCATTGGGGTATTGCGGTTTGGGTTTTCGCCTTCGGCGGTGAAGCCCCGCCGCCTTTCATGACTTGTCCGAAGTTACTAAAAACTAAAGTGAGGGTCAAGGGAGCGTAAGGGGTCAATATAGCAACTGAACTTTTATTAGTCCTATATTGCAGGCTAAAATCCCGTTCTTCTGCGTCATCGTCGCTCGACGTAGCTTTCAATCTAGGTTTCAAGGGCTACGACTCGTCTCCTCTTCCTTGAATAACGAAATTTTATCTCTGCACTATATGGAATATAAAAGTCAAGTTGCTATATTATTCCTACCATCTCCCTACATTTCAGAAAAATACAAAAAGAAGGTGGATTTCTCCACCCTCTTCATTTTTATTTAATACCATTTATTGCATATCTTCATTAAATATTGACACCTGAAACCAATCCATTTTCACCAGGAATTGAGTTTGTATAAGGTTCATACACATATTCTTCCATTGATTGGTTTTCTTCGTAATAGTCAAAACGCTTCATCAATTCAGTATAAGTATCTTGGCTCACTTGTGGCAATCCGCCAGAAGCATTGCCCTCTGAATCAAATTCCATGCCAGCCGCTTCAAATCCGCTTACGACAGCATCTCTCATTTGAGACATAATTTCAGGGTCACCATCAGCAAATTCCATTGCAACGTTCATGATATTTTCAGATAAATTGTTGACGCCATATGCACCTTCTTCTGAAATATTATACGCAGCATCTGATGCAGTCAAACCACTTGTACCAACTGATTCCAAGATATCTTGTCTTGTTTGGTTTGCTTCGATTTGACGATTGAGCATGTTGTCCATCATTCTTTGCATGCTTTCTGTTTGAGAACTTTGGATTTCGCCGATCAATTTGTCTGCTTCTGCTCTGAGTTGTGATCTTTCAGAAATTTCAATGGAATCTGCACCACTTGCTGTGCTTGCCACTGCAGTTACAGGGTCAGTGCTTTGTACTTCGTCTACACGATTGACTTGACCGACATTATCTAGTTGAGTCACTTGTGTGATCGGTACAGGTGTTGAACCTTGTACGCCACGAGTGACTTCATTTGCTTTTTCCTGATTCGCTTTTTCTTGAGATACTCGTGCTTGTTCCACTTTTGTAGTGTTATTTTGTTCACTTGCTTTTTGTTGTTCTTTTGCTCTTTCTGCACTTGTAACCGCCATTGTTGAACGATATGCATCTACTCCTGATTCTATTCTCATGCTGTTGTCCCCCTCTGTTGTTTGTGGAAAATATTGCATTGAGAAGTCGTATTGACTCGCCAAGCAACACCTTCATATGATAAGATATTCTTTTCCTAAACATTGTATCGTCAAAAATAATACTAAATTAAGATGTTTTTCCAAAAAATTCCGACTTTTTTCAAAAATTTATTGTCTATAGTCTAATGCATTGTTTTGAATCAACCACGATCGCTTACTTGCCATCAAATAATCAATCGTTTCGTTGCGTGTGCCAAATACCGACACCAATGTATTTTGCAGTGTAAACATGTCATTATACGTCAAATATACGTAATCTTGCATGACATTTGTATTTTTCGTATAGAACAATTCATACTTCAAGTTGCCATCTTCTAAAATCCAAAGATCACGGGTGTCTTCTATTGCCAAAATCATTTTATTTGCATAATCCAAATATTTTTCGTCACCTGTCATTTTGTAAACATTCAACAAAGTATTGATTTCTGCCAACATATGATTGAGTGAAGTATGCGTTTTTTCTGTACTATTTGGATGATAATAATCGACGACAAAAACACCGCCGTATAGGCTTTCATGACTAAAATCACGAATGAGCATCTCGAAAAAATCCATATATTTGATCACGGCATCGTAGTAGAGTTGGTTGCCATCTCGCATATACAAAAAAGCCAAAGAAGTAACCAAATCAGAATTGAAACGGGTATCATAAAATCCACTACCGAAATGAAAATCAGTGAATAACCATTCAGATCGTGGGCCCGTTTCCCAAAAACCATACTCATTTTGATTGTCCAAATGCACACCAATCATGGCAGACCCAAGGTTTTTTGCAAATTGCGTTGTGCCATATTTTGCAAGAGAAATTCCTGCCAAGCAAGAGGGGTGCTTGTACAACACACCTTCTCCACCTGGTACGTAATTGTGTGGCGTTTGAAAATAATACCCGTCAATGCCAAGTCTCACACCGTATGATAAATCGTGAAACAAGAAATTGCCAAATGTCCGTTCGTCTGTGAAAAAATCTTTCGCTTCATACGATTTCATATACCAATATTCCGAAATTGTATTGGTGTCATGCGGAAAATGAAACGTCACTGTATATTTGTTGTCGTATTTTTTGATGGTGAGTGGCATTTCTTTTTCACGTAAAATCGTCAAAGTGCCAAAGATCGTATCGGCACTATAGACCGCTGGCACACCAACCAAATACGACTCCAGATCCGTTGAAATCATGAGTGTATGACTTCCGATATTTGAAAAATCAGAAGTCGTTACCGTTTCTTTTGTCGCTTGGTCGATATAACGAATGACAATATCATTGCCGTAAATATCGAATTGCTCCACATGGTTTGTTGCTTTATTTTCATTATAAGAAATTCTTTTATGATAATAGGTGTCACCATTTTCAAAATACCTTACATTGTCAACTGTTTGCATCGGTTGTGTCACAGTCGGTGCAAGTTGTGTTGCTAATGTCGTTTGTGTTTGGGCTACTACCATCGTAGTTGCAACAAAAAACACTGCAAGTAGTGTAATGATTTGTTTCATAGCTACTCCTTTCCTTATCGCCCATAGGAAAATTTATTTTTCAATTTATTTTACAATCAAATTCACAATTTTGTTTGGCACGTAAATTTCTTTTACCACTTCTTTGCCAGCGATTTTGTCTGCCAACGCTTCTTTTGCTTGTGCAAGGACTTCATCTTTTGTGGCACTCGTTGAAATTTCAAGTGTACCACGCAATTTCCCGCCAATTTGCATTGCGATTTCAATCGTATCGAGTACGAGTTTGCTCTCGTCGACTTCGTTCCATGTCTCAGCAAATACAGTTTCTGTATGACCAAGTTCTCGCCACAATTCTTCTGCGATGTGTGGTGCAAGTGGTGCCAACGTCACAACGACAGTTTCCAAAGTTTCTTTTGAAAGACCGCCTTGTTTTTTGAAAAGTGTTTGCAAGCTGTTTGTATTTTCCATAAAACTACTCACAACAGTATTCATTGTCAACGCTTCCAAACGAGTTGTGACATCTTTGACCAATTTGTTGCGGATATAATCTTCGTCTTTTGTCATGTCAACTAGATTGTCTTTTGCTCCAATCACCAATTTCCAAACACGATTCAAGAAACGGAATACACCGTCAATACCGCTGTCGTCCCAGTCACAGTCAAGCTCTGGTGGGCCTACGAATAGTTCATACATACGCAATGAATCACAGCCGTATCTCTCCACCAACTCATCAGGGGAAACGACATTGCCCATTGATTTGCTCATTTTCTTGCCATTTTTCGTAATCATACCTTGATTGAACAATTTTTGGAATGGCTCTTTGAAAGGCACTGCTTTGATGTCGTACAAAAATTTTGTGTAGAATCTCGCATACAACAAATGAAGTACAGCGTGTTCGATTCCGCCGACATACAAATCAATCGGTGCCCATTTTTCCAACGCTTCGAGGCTTGCCAATTCATTTTCGTTGTGGTTGTCTACGTAACGCAAGAAGTACCAGCTAGAACCTGCCCATTGTGGCATTGTATTCGTTTCACGTTTGGCTGGTTTTCCACAAGTTGGACAAGTCGTATTCACCCATTCTTCAATTTGAGCCAAAGGCGATTCGCCAGTATCGGTTGGTTTGTACGTTTCGACTTCAGGTAAAATGACAGGCAATTCACTTTCAGGGACTGCAACTGCTCCACAGCACTCGCAGTGTATAATTGGAATTGGCTCACCCCAGTATCTCTGTCTGGAAAATACCCAGTCACGCAATTTGTAGTTCGTTGTTTTTTTACCAAGCCCTTTTTCTTCCATCAAATCAGGGATTTTTTTCTTCGCTTCAAATGCTTTCATTCCATTCCAGTCACCAGAATTGATGATGATGCCATCGCCTGTATACGCTTCAGTGAGTGGTTTTTCTTCTTCATCTTTTGGCAAAATGACTTGTACGATTGGCAAATTGAATTTCGTAGCGAACTCAAAGTCACGCTCATCATGGGCAGGTACACACATGACAGCTCCTGTCCCGTAATCTGCCAAAACGTAGTCGGCAACCCAGATTGGGATTTCTTCATTGTTTACAGGGTTGATACAGTACGTACCAGTGAATACACCTGTTTTTTCTTTATTTGTCATACGGTCGACAGAAGATTTTGTGGACGCTTCAAAGCAATATTTTTCCACAACTTCTTTATTTTCAGGAGTCACAAGTGCGTCCATACCGCCATATTCAGGGGCAACGACCATAAAGCTACAGCCGTAAAGCGTATCGGGTCTCGTGGTATAGACAGCAATTTTTTCGTTATCTTTGCCGACCAATTGAAAGTCAACTTCGGCTCCGTAACTTTTGCCAATCCAGTCCGCTTGCATTTTTTTCACTTTGTCAGGCCAATCCAAGAGATTGAGATCTTCGAGCAAACGGTCTGCGTATTTCGTAATTTTGAGCATCCATTGACGAAGATTTTTTTTCGTCACAACAGAATGACAACGTTCACATGTGCCAGACACCGCCTCTTCATTGGCAAGCACGCATTTACAGCTTGGACACCAGTTGAGTGGCATTTGTTTTTCGTAAGCAAGCCCTTCTTTGAACATTTGAACGAAAATCCATTGCGTCCATTTGTAGTAGTCCGCATCAGTCGTATTGACTTCTTTGTCCCAGTCGTACAACGCACTGATTTCATGCAATTGACGTTTTACATTTTTGATGTTATCGGCAGTTGAAATTTTCGGATGCGTGTTGTTGTTGATTGCAAAATTTTCAGCAGGCAAACCAAAAGCATCCCAACCCATTGGATGCAAAATTTGATATCCCTGTAGCAATTTATAACGACTCACAACGTCACTTAGTACGTATCCTCTCCAATGTCCGACGTGAAGCCCTGTACCTGATGGATACGGGAACATATCCAAGCAGTAAAAACGAGGTTTTTTATCATCCTCCACGTTGACTGGATTTTTGTCCCATTCGGCACGCCATTTTTTCTCAATGTCCAAAAAAGCATACGATCTCATTTCTTGTTCTGTACTCATTTGTAACCCTCCTAAAATTGTAAATTTCATATTGAAAATACTGAAAATAAAAAAACTTCGACCCTAAAAATTAGAGACGAAGGCATTCTCCGTGTGACCACTCTAGTTCATCTATGAAAAATAGATACACTCATCATACCCATAACGGAGGCGAACCGTTGCTGCCTACTTAGAAGTCATCTTCGTTCAGCAGAAAACTCAAAGGCGAGTTCCATTTTTCTTTTTACTGGCTCGCACCGACCGCCAGTTCTCTGAAAAAAATAAAAAATGTACTATTCCTCATCAAAGTCTTTATTTATCTACAATAGTTTACCATATATAATAGGAGAAATCAAGTGTTTTTTCAGAACAGTCGAATTTTATTTGTCTCATCTGAATCCCCTCCGTTTTTTTATTCATTATGCCATTTTTTAGGTTGGTGACAAGGGTTTTCGGAGGTTACCATTAGCCCCAACAATGGCAGGTGTATTGGTAGCCTCTCAAGTCCCCGACAGATTGAGCAGTTCATTACAACATCCCAAACATCTTTAAAACTTCTTCCACTTCTAAGTGGTCTATATCTTGTGTTTTTGCAATCGTATTCACAGAATCACCTTTGTTATACGATTTTATAATAATAGAAGACAGTTGAATCCCTTCGGCTTTCCCTTCGGCTTTCCCTCTTGCCTCGCCTCTTGCCTCGCCTCTTGCCTCGGCCTCTTTGGCAACCTCGACTGCATTTTCTTTTAATAACAATTCTAATGTCATAAATTCCGCCCTCCATTTTTCATCTGTTTTAATTTCAGTTACTTTTTCATTGAGTGTCTTGTAAATTACAACATCCCAAACATCTTTAAAACTTCTTCCACTTCTAAGCGGTCTATATCTTGTGTTTTTGCAATTGTATTCACAGAATCACCTTTGTTATAAGATTTTATAATAATAGAAGACAG
>JAWXUZ010000133.1:0-5376 GCA_044425835.1 Bacillota bacterium
GTGATTAAATTATACTACAAAAAGAAGGAGAATTCCTTATTTTTTCGCTAAAAATTAAATTTGTGGATAGAGTAAATAACGGAAATCGAATTTGTGGATATTTTTACGGAAACTCAAGTTTGATATCACTTGCTATTTTTTCGATTTCATTGTATAATGTAGTACAAAACGAAAGGATACAGTACGCTGAAATGTTAGGAGAAGAATTTATGACATCATATACCATTCACGATATCAAGCAATTTATGAAACTGTTATTGAAGTCCCCGACGTTTGACGAATTTACATTCCAGCAAGGCGAAATTCATTCAAACGCTTTTTTCTCGATTCATGGCAAAAAAGACGATGCAGATATCGATGAAGAACACTCGGAGGCATACTGTTTTTGGGCGGAAATTAAGCCTTTTGTATTTGAATCAATCAAAGGAAAAAAATTGCCAAAAATCATGAAACTCTCACTTTCCTTGCCAAGTACAGAAATCAAAAAATTCCACAACACAAAAAGCGTTTCGCTGAATTTTTTATTTCGCAACGGTGTTTTACTTTGCACACTTTCTGCGATGCAAGAAACGTTTGAATTGAGTAAAAAAACAGAGGAAGCTTGGACCGAATATATGTTGCACTTCTTCAAAGAAAATGGTGTTGGTGTCGTGAAAGAAGATTAAAAAATAATTAGAACATAAAATGAAATGTTTATTTTATCATATTTTTAAAAAAGTATTAGCAATTGATTCTGTTGAGTGCTATTTTTTACTTGACATTTTCTTTGATTGCAGTTATAGTAATGTATGAGACAATACAAAAATCATTTTATACATTTTTTAGGAGGTAAAAATCAAATGAAAGAAACAGGAAATTTATCAATTAATAGCGAAAACTTTTTGCCAATCATCAAAAAATGGCTGTATACAGAAAAAGAAATTTTCATCAGAGAATTGGTTTCTAATGCTTGTGATGCCGTGACGAAATTGCAAAAACTATCGATGATGGGCGAAGCAGACCTTCCGTCTGACGAAACATTTCAAATCAAAGTCGTTGCTGACCCAGAAATGAAAACGTTGCAAATCATTGACAACGGTTTGGGTATGACCGATGAAGAAATTAAGAAATACATCAACCAAATTGCTTTTTCAGGTGCAACTGATTTCTTATCAAAATACGAAGAAGCAACAGAAGGCGACGGTGAAATCATTGGCCATTTCGGTCTTGGATTTTACTCTGCATTTATGGTCGCTGAAAAAGTAGAAATTGATACACTCTCTTTCCAAGATGGGGCAACTGCTGCCAAATGGAGCTGTGAGGGTGGCATCGACTACGCAATGGACGAGGGAACAAGAACAGAACGTGGGACAACCATCACGCTATTTTTATCTGAAGATGGCGAAGAATTTTTAGAAGAAAGCACGCTTTACGCTGCACTTCGCAAATATTGTTCTTTTATGCCTGTGGCAATTTTCATTGATGTAGTTCGTCCTGAAGCAGAAGAGGAAGAAGAAAAAGACAACACAATTCATATTTCTTCAGAAGAAAGCAAAACGCTCTCTCCTGAAGAAATGATGGAAAAAATTGACGAGAAAAAAGCAGAACAAAAAGAAGCGGCAGAGCCAAAACCGCTCAACGATACGCACCCACTTTGGCAAAAACAACCGAGCGATTGCACAGATCAAGAATACATCGATTTCTACCATAAAGTATTTCGTGATATGAACGATCCTTTGTTCTGGATTCACCTCAATATGGATTACCCATTCCGCCTCAAAGGGATTTTGTATTTCCCTAAATTTGTAGACCAAATGGATATGGTTGAGGGAGAAATTAAATTATATTCAAACCAAGTCTATATTGCAGACAACGTAAAAGAAGTGGTACCTGAGTTTTTATTGCTCTTAAAAGGTGTGCTTGATTGCCCTGATATGCCACTCAATGTATCGAGAAGTGCATTGCAAAAAGATGGCTATGTTGAAAAAATGAATCAATATATCACGAAAAAAGTTGGCGACAAAATGGTACAACTCTTCAAAAATCAACGTGACAATTACGAAAACTTCTGGGATGATATCAGCCTATTTATGAAATACGGTTGTCTAAAAGAAGAAAAATTATACGATAAAATCAAAGATGTCATTTTGATGAAAACGACTGATAGTGCGTACCTTACTGTGCCTGAATATCTTGAAAAATACAAAGAAAATCACGAAAATAAAATTTTCTTCGTATCAGATGAAGTGGTGCAATCGCAATACATTCGTCTATTCAAAGAAGAAAATCTCGAAGCCGTGCTTTTCACAGCTCCGATTGATAAGCCTTTTGTTTCATTCCTCGAATACAAATTGCCAGGTGTGAAGTTGCAACGAATCGATGCCGATATCTCTGATTCTTTGGCAAAAGAAGATGCAACAGATTCCGAAGCGAAAAAGCAAGCACTCGAAGCACAGAGTGAAAAAGTAGAAAAATTCTTCCATGAAATTTTAGGTACTGAAGAACTCCACGTCAAAATACAAGTGTTGAAAGCTGAGAGTGTATCGTCTATGTTGCTTTTGAGCGAGGAGTCTCGTCGTATGCTTGAAATGTTTGAATCGTACGGCAAACAAGGCGGTATGGAAGGCATGTTTGGTGAACTCAAAAGAGATGAAACGCTCGTGCTGAACCAAACGAATCCACTCATCACTTCTTTCCTTGAGATTTACGAAAAAGAAGAAGATAAAGAAGATGCGACAATTTTGGCAAAACAAGTCTATGATTTGGCACTCATGAGCCATAGAGCATTGTCTTCAGAAGAAATGACTGAATTTATCGATCGTAGCAATGTGATTATGCAAAAATTAGTTGCGAAAAAATAATGAAATGAAATAAAAAAAATAAAGCCGTCTCTCACAGATTTGACTATGAGAGACGGCTTTTTATTGTTTCACAAATTTATAATGCAAATTCTCGTTTCGTGTCTTGGCACAAATACCCAATGCGTAGCACTGACGCAGCAATGCCCAGTATCCCAAAAGCGAAAATATGCCCAAAAAGTCCATACGACACCATCGGAAAATAACTTTCTACGATGAGTTTCCCCGTTGCACTTAATAAAAACATACTCGATTGGAAAAATATCGGTACAGCGATGGCAATCAAGAGCAATGCCCCAATCATCGTTTTCTGCTTGCGTAATTCATAGAGTGCAAGGGCAAAAAAAGTAACGATCGGTATTGCCACAGCGAAAAATATCCACAAGCCATTTTTCGTCGCAAGGTACGTCAACGGAAATTCATCGATTAACATGCGTACTGTTACGGTATCGAGATTGCCTCCTCTTGTGAAGAAATTACAAGAAGCAATGACTTGTTGCAGTGTGACGTAGAGATATCCACTGCCTGTTGGATCAATTTGTGGATAAAATATAATTCGTATGCGATCGAGCAAGTCGGGGTGGCGGTCAATGAATACCACCGCAACTGCAATGATTCCCGTTGTGAGTGCCGTCATAATTGCAAACGTACGCTTTCTGTTGACACCATACCAACGGCGAGCAACAGCGTAATGCGAAAGTATGAAAGCCGTACAAGAAAATAATAGCACATTTGCATACATTTCATGGAAAATCAATAGCACACAAAGAAATAAATACCCCGCAAGACTAATAATCAAGCCGTGATGCCCTGTTTTTTGCATTGCATACACCAACAAACCGTATGCCAAAGGAAATACAAATGTTGCATATGCATGGAACAATTCGACTGTATCAGCGACTTCAAATGCATTTGCCACCAACAAACCGACTGGTATGAGAAATAATATCGGTGTCAGCCACCTTGCATACTTCCCGAATAACGAAAAATCAAAAAAGTAGCAAACCGCAAAAGCAAGAAGTGCAATGCCATGTTGGAACAATGTCTTATATGACGGTTCGTATTGCGTTTGGAAGAGAGCCAATTGGACATAAAATCCAATCGCAAACAAAAACGCAAATAACCCCAAGAGCAGTGTTTGTTCTTTTGGGCGGTGTGCTTCGTTGTATTCGTCACCGACAAGTTTTGCATCGCCCATTTGCAAAATGGCTTCGTACGTTGCATTCTCAACGTCATCGCCCTCATCAATATAATGTTCTCGTTGTTCGTAAATGTGATCTTCTAACTCTTTTCTGATGTGACGTCTTGCTTTTCTCCAACGCACCAACGAACACACACGATCGACGTAAGCCGTAATGCTCTCGATGGTTTCTGGTTCTTGCATTGTGGGTGCTGTCGTTTCTATCGTCATCTTTGGTTGCCACAACTCGACATTTTTTTCTATCGGCGGACTTTCTATTATAGCACTTTCTATCAGTGGATTTTCCACCAAAGCCCTTGATGGAAAGCTCACTTCGTTGTTGTACAACACTTCATTTCCATTCTCTTCTATCACCATTTCTGGAGTAGACACTTCTTCATTGAAGCTATTTTTACTCGCAAAAGATGCATTCAAAGACTGCATTTCCCTCGCAAACAAGTCATCTTCAGTTAATTTTTTCGGTAGTTCTTTCTCGAAAATAGATGGCTCGTTTCTCTCCAGTAAATTCTTTTCTTTTTTGGAGTTGCCAAACCGCCCAAATGCCGATTTTTTTTTCGGTGGGGTGGTGTATTGCGACAAGTCTTCTTCGGAATCGTTGAATACACCAAAGGTTGCTGACCTCTTTTTCGGTGGGGTGGTGTATTGCGATAAGTCTTCTTCAGAATCGTTGATGACACCGAAGCTCGCCATTCGTTTTTTCGGTGGCACTGTAAAGCCTTCGAGGTCTCTCTCTTTCTCTACGAAAGTAGGAATTTCCGCTTTTTGTGGTAGAGGTTCAGGCTGTTTTTTTATTGCTTCAGGTTGTATTTGTGCTTGCACTTGTTGTTGCTGTACTTGCACTTGTTGCACTGGTTCTTGTAGTTGTTGTCTTGGTTCGGGTGGTACAATTTGCAACTGCGTTGAGGCTTGTGCTTGTGATCTCTGTGGTGTATTCATCAACAATTCATGCAGACTTTCCTTGGAATTGACTTTCTGATCAATCGGTGTTTCTACTGGCTTTTGAGAGGTCTGTGCAAGAATTTTATCAATGTCTATCGGCTCACTGAGTATCTTTTTCCGCTCCGCCATCGTCATACCGTCGCTTTGCGATTCGTTCGGCAAAGTCTCCCCCATCAACCTCATTTGTGCATTTCTATGCAATTCCTCAAATGAAAGTTGCCCTTGTGATTTTTGTGGTGGTGGTTCTTGTTGTCTTGGTGGTTCGTTCAAGTCACTTAGACTGCCCCATGCATTTTGTCTCCGTTGCGGTGGCGGATCTTGTTGTCTCGGCTGTTCGTTGAAATCACTCAAATTCCCCCATGCACTCGGTCTGTTTTGCTGTGGCGGTTCTTGTTGTCT
>JAWXUZ010000134.1:0-5236 GCA_044425835.1 Bacillota bacterium
CCAAAACTGCTCACAGCTGGCTTTTGTAGTAATTCTGCTTGATTTTTATAGTATAATATGTGGTTAAAGCTAGTGTTTGCAAGGGTTAAAGCAATGTTTTGGTATGGGAAGTTTAAGTATTTTATTAATCCAATAAAAAATCAATCAACGCAGTGGCGAACCCTTGCGGATTTTCGATATGTGGAAACGTCCCTGTTTTTTCAAATGAAACGAATACACCGTCATCTCTTAAATCTTTCCCTTTTTCGAGATACAGCAAAGGATTTTCTTCATTTTCCTCACCCCAGAAAATGGCATACGGAATCGTAGTTTTTGCAAAGGTGTCTATGATATACACATTCCAAAAATGAGATGCAATCGTTGCGTACGAAAATTTACTATTTTTCGAGAGTCTTGCAATCGTATGTGCTTCGTTGATGTACCATTTTTTCAATTTTTCTTTCGCAAAAAATTTACATTCAAGTTCTCTTTGTAATTTGCGTTTTTCAGTACCATTTAAAAAATGAAGCGTGCCAAAAAATGGTTGCAAGAGTTTTTTCAATACAGATGCTTGGTGCGGGCTTGGCAACGTATGATGAAAGCCCTTCGGCGATACCAACACTAGTTTTTCGATGTATTGTTCTGCCCATTTAGAAGCGATCATTGCCATATCTCCGCCACCTGTCGAACCCACAACGTACGCTTTTTTCGTAATGACATGTTCTAAAAATTCGCTGACACATCGGCTATACAAATATGCCGTTCCTGGTGTTGCAATTTTTTCTGAATTGCCAAAACCGATGAAATCGAGTGCGTACACAGTATAGGATTGCGACAATCTTTTTTGTACGTAGTCCCATTCTTTATGATTTGCCCCATTGTAAAAATCGTGCAAAAGGAGCAACGGCACACCGTATCCTGTTTTTTTGTACGAGACTGTGCCACAAGGCAAATCGGCAAAAAATACATTCGGATCGGTTGGTGCAATGTTATGTTTTTTCGCTGTACGATATGCCAATTGTTCTCTAGCAAATACACCGCCAGCAAAAGTAGTTGCAGTGAATATGCCCGTCATTCCAAGTCGCATAAAAAGCGGATGTTTCTTTTTGTTCCCCATAGATATCCCCCATTGATAGTTACTTTTATATAGTACTATCATATCCCAAATTCAATAAGCTACACTTTCCATTATGCAACAAAAAACGACATTTGAAAAGTCATTTCCGTAAAAAAATTGTAACGAAAGAAAAAATTAAGGAATAAAGACCTTGGGCTTTGCTTCAAACTCCGCCACCGCTGAAGGTGACACATGCCCAATCTGACCTACAAATCCCTCTCCATCTCTTGACAAAATACAAAAAAGACCAAACCCAAAATCGATTCGGTCTTTTCAACAAATTTATTTTTGTGTCAAATTGCCATCTTTTAATATGACATCATGAGCCCCACCCTCAACGAGACTCGTCGTTGAAATGATGGTCATTTTCGCTTTTTCTTGCAAGTCTGCAATCGTCAATACACCACAATTGCACATCGTCGATTTTACTTTTTTCAAGGAAAGTAGTACGTTATCTCGAAGGCTTCCTGCATATGGCACGTAAGAATCGACACCTTCTTCAAAGGAAAGTTTACTATCTCCGCCCATGTCGTAACGTTGCCAGTTTCTCGCTCTTGCAGAACCCTCGCCCCAATATTCTTTCATATGCGTACCGTTGACGACTACTTTGTTGCTTGGGCTTTCGTCAAATCGTGCAAAATAACGACCGAGCATAATAAAATCCGCCCCCATCGCCAAGGCCAATGTCATATGGTAATCGTATACAATTCCGCCATCGGAACAAAGTGGAATGTAAATGCCTGTTTCTTTGTAGTATTCATTTCTTGCTTCTGCCACTTCAATGACTGCGGAGGCTTGTCCTCGCCCAATGCCCTTTTGCTCTCTTGTGATACAAATAGAACCACCGCCAATACCGATTTTTATGAAATCCGCTCCTGCTTTTGCAAGGTAGAGAAATCCCTCTTTGTCGACTACGTTCCCAGCACCGATTTTTACATCATTGCCATACGTTGCTCTTGTCCAATCAAGTACATCTTTTTGCCATTCCGAATACCCCTCTGAAGAATCAATGCAAAGGATATCGACACCCGCCTCGACCAAAGCTGGAATGCGGACTTGGTAATCTCTCGTATTGATCCCCGCTCCCACGACGTAACGTTTGTCAGCGTCAAGCAAGCTATTCATATTTTCTTTGTGGCTATCGTAATCTTTGCGGAATACGAAATATTTCAATCTGCCCTCTTTATCAAGGATTGGCACTTGGTTTAGCTTATTGTCCCATATGATATTGTTGGCTTCTTTGAGTGTTGTATTTTCTGGAGCAGTGACTAGTTGACAAAGTGGTGTCATAAATTCTGACACTTTGGTGGTCGTCTCCATACGAGTCACACGGTAATCTCGACTCGTGATGATGCCTACGAATTTGCCACTCGCTGTGCCATCTTCAGTGACTGCCACTGTGGAATGTCCAGTTCTTTCTTTGATTGCCAAAATATCTGCAAGTGTATGGTTTGGACTAACATTAGAACTGCTGACCACGAACCCAGCCTTATAGTCTTTTGCCCGAGCCACCATGGCTGCTTGGTGTTCCACACTTTGCGATCCGTAAATAAATGCGATGCCACCTTCTTTTGCTAGTGCAATTGCAAGTTTATCATCTGATACGGCTTGCATTACCGCCGAAGTGAGCGGAATGTTCATTGTAATTTTTGGTGTTTCGCCTTTTTTGAATTTCACAACTGGTGTATTTAACGTTACATTTTCCACGGTGCATTCTTTGGCAGAATACCCCGGAACGAGTAAAAATTCACTGAAAGTTCTTGACGGTTCGCTAATATAAGTTGCCATTTGAAACTCCTCTCTTTTCATTGGGAATATAGTCGAATCTTGTTGTAACTATAGTATCATGATTTTTATAGTAATACAATACAGTTTTTTAGCGATTTCATTACATTTTACCGCAAAAATTTGTAAATATTGCTCCCCCAATTAAATATTGCCAAAAATAAGTACTCTATGGGGGAGCAGGCGACCAAAGGTCGCCACCCAAGAGATACTGCAAACTTCAGGCAAATGGGCGAACTTAAAGTTTTTTCTTTTTTTAAAAAAATGGCAATATTTAGTTGGTTCTTACGCAAAAGGAACTGCCACAGAAGATAGTGATATAGATTTAGCCATTGATTCAAGCAATTTGCATGGCTTGTGGGGATTATTGCGTTTTGAGGAGGATGTGTCAAGGGTTTTGGGAAAACCAGTCGATGTATTGACATTAAGGGCTATTGATTGTGAAAAGAACAACCCTATAAAGCGAGAGTTTCTGACTGAGTTCATAAAGGAAAGGATATGTTTGTATGAACAGGGATATTAGTGTTTTAAGGCATATAATTCAATATTGCGACGATATTGAGACTACTATTCATAGATTTGGCAATGATTTTAATATTTTTGAAAAGGATATAGACTATAAAAATTCTGTTTCCATGCGTACCATGTAGATTGGTGAATTGACAACACATTTATCGGACGAGTTTAAGAAAAATACATCTGGTGAAATTCCGTGGAATTTAATCAAAGCAATGCGAAATCACTATGCACATGGGTATTCTTTTATGAATAACAAAGAAATTTTTGATACTGCGACCACGGATATTGTAGGTTTGAGAGGGAAATGTTTAAAGTTGCTAGAGGAGTTAGAGAGTGGGTAAATATTTTTAGGAATGCCTTGTTTTGTGGTAATATTGAGATGTTAGAGGTTGATGGAGTGGCTGTCAACGGAGGTTATTTATATAATAGGAGTGATAAGAAAAATGAAAAAGAATAAAACTACTATGCTATATTTCATAGCATCAATAGCTTATTTTATCGGTGCAACAATCAATTTTTTTAACTCTAGTAGTGGTATGGGCTCAATGAGTCTTATTCTCGGTGTGACATTTTTATGTTTGGGCTTGGAAAATTCAAAAGTTAATAAACATAACAATAAAAAAGATGAAGAATAATTTAGCTATACTCTAGTTATGAGCATAACCCCTACTTTAATAAAGCCATGATCCTTCAAAAAATCCTTGTTTCCCCTACTGACTTATGGTATACTAACAAAAAAGGAGGTGCATAACCTTGGCACGAATCTTAACGGAAGAAGAATGGTATGCATTGCCAATTAGCAACGATTTTATGTTTTCAAAGGTCATGCGTGACGAAAGCCTGTGCAAAGAGGTAGTGGAACTCCTTATCGGTAAAAAAGTTGGTGATGTGAAAGATTTTCAAGAAGAAAAGACCATCAACATCACTCATGATAGCAAAACTGTCCGTTTGGACGTGTATTTGCGTGACGAGGACAAAGCTGTCAATGTGGAAATGCAAGTGTCAAACGAGGACGATTTGAGAAAACGAAGCCGATACTATCAAGACTTAATCGACCTTGGATTGTTGGAATCTGGGCATAAGTACACGGAATTGCCTACTTGTTATGTAGTTTTTATCTGTACTTTCGATCTAATCGGCAATGGAAAAGCGAAAAGTTCCTACCAATACAGATGTGATGAAACTTTTGAAGTTTTGAGTGATGGCACGCACAAGATTTTCTACAATACGAAAGCCAGTGATACAGAGAAAAATCCACAGTTAAAGGCTTTTTTGAAGTATGTCAGCGGGGAATTGTCGGACGAACCCTTGATACAAAAGTTAGAAGAACGATTGAACCGAGTGAAAAACAATGAAGAATGGAGGAGAGAGTATATGAAATTTGAAGCAGATCAACAACTTCGGGAATTTAAGAAAAGTATAGAGGTTGCAAAAAAACTACTAGAACTAGGTAAGTTGGAACTTTCCGAAATTGCAGATGCAACAGGATTGCCACTTTCTCAAATTGAGCAACTCCCCACAAACTCTTGAATTCTCCCTAGCACCTATTGGTTGATTATAGACAATGGGTGCTTTTCTATTCAGTTTGCACCTCTTACATAGGGAGCAGATACCTAAGTCTAAGAGAAAGGGCGATGATGGAGGTAGGAATTATTTTGTAAATTTTTCTTGAATAATGTATTAGAGGTTGATGGTTCGCCTGTCAATGGAGGTTATTTATATAATGAGAGGAGAAATAAATTATGTGGTTATTTTTTGGAGTTGGAGCAGGCATCGCTTTAGTGTTGAATTTAATCTTTTATAAAACTAACAGAAGAGCTGATATATTCAGATATA
>JAWXUZ010000028.1:0-28023 GCA_044425835.1 Bacillota bacterium
GCGGAGCGATTGGTGCAGGGAGTTCTGGCTCTGCTGGTGGAATCTCAGGCACAGGCGGAGCAATTGGCTCTGGTGCTGGTGGAATTTCAGGCACAGGCGGAGCAATTGGCTCTGGTGCTGCTGGAATTTCAGGCACAGGCGGAGCGATTGGTTCTGGCTCTGGCACAGGTGGGGCAATCGGATCAGGTGCTGGCACTGGTGGAATCTCTGGCACAGGTGGAGCAATTGGCTCTGGTGCAGGAATCTCTGGCACAGGCGGAGCGATTGGCTCTTGCACTGGCGGAGCGACTGGCTCTGGCTCTGGCAGTGGAATCTCTTGCACTGGCGGAGCGATTGGCTCTGGTGCTGGTGGAATTTCAGGCACAGGCGGAGCAACAGGCTCTGGCGGAATTTCAGGTACAGGTGGAGCAACAGGCTCTGGTTCTGGCAGAATCTCTGGCACAGGTGGAGCAATTGGCTCTGGAGTTGGTGGGGCTATCGGCGGTGGCGGAGTGATATTTGGGGGTTGTTGCTCTACCACGGATTCGTCATCGGCACCCTTTGCTTTTGAAAGTAAACTCAATACGTGGGCTGTTTTATTCGTTTTTCTCGTTGCCATAACGCTTTTGTCGCCCCCTTTTTACGCTTTCATTCGAGCAATCACTTCATTCACAAAAGCAAAATAATCTTGGGCAGGTTTTGAGTGTGGTGAATAAAGAAGTATAGATTCACCGTGTGCAGGTGCTTCTGCAACCGCAACGCCTGGGCGAATTTTCGCATCAAAAACAACCGCACCCAAAGATGAGGCAATTTGTTGAGCCATTTCGTTCACTTCTTTTGCAAGGTTTGTCCTTTGGTTGAAACGAGTCAATAAAATGCCCATGAATACAAGACTCGTATTATAATCTGTTTGTACGGCTTTTACAGTTTCACCTAATTGACTGACACCGAGCAAGCTTAAAATTTCTGGACTCATCGGCACAATCAAATAATTAGAAGCCACATAGGCATTGACTGTCAAAATATTCAACGCTGGTGGTGTGTCAATTACGATGAAATCATATTGATCGGAAACTTTTGCGATGGCATTTTTCAATAAAAATTCACGATTGTTTGCACCAAATTCCAATTCTACCCCACTAAGTAGTATATTAGAAGGAATTACGTCGCCATGCTCTGTTTGGTAAATTGCTTCATGTATTTCGCAATTCCCCGTCAAGACATCGTAAATTGTCGTTGCACTTTCAATGTTAAGCCCCATGGAAAATCCTAAGTTCCCTTGGGCATCTAAATCGATTCCTAAAACTTTGTAGTTTAATAAGGAAAGACCTGTAATTAATGCGATGGTACTTGTCGTTTTTCCGACGCCACCTTTTTGGTTTGTTAATGTAATTACTGTTGCCAAAATATCACCTCTGTATTTTTTTTAAATGGATTGAAAATTTACTCTTAATAAAACTATACTATATGTCGACTAATAAGTATATAGAAAAAATGCAATTTCTAAAAAAAAATCATTATTTTTCTAAAAAAAGGAATTTTTAGGTCAATTTTTACAAGTTTTATGGTTGAAAAAATAAATTTTCAGCACTGCATTTTTCTTTGTCAACAAAAAACGGTAAAAAGTTATTTTTAAGGAGGATAAAATTATGACATCAATTAGTTCTTTATCAGGAAGTACGTCTTCAAGCTTTGACGGTACTATTTCAGGCCTTGCCAGTGGTATGGATACCGATTCTATAATCGAGGCAATGCTTTCCACCACGCAGGCAAAAATCGATCAAGCTCTAAAAGATCAAACTGCATTGGAATGGGAAATGGAAGCGTATCGAGATTTGATCGATAAGTTACAAGATTTCTCTAACACATTTATAAGCCTTTCTTCTGGCTCTAGTCTATATTCTGAAAGCTATTTTGAAAACAGCTTAGTCGAAGTGGTTGGGGAATTTAGCGACCTTGTCAAAGTTACAGGAAATGTAGAGGCGGACTTTGTAATTGAGCAAGTGGTTCAACTTGCAAAAGATTCTCAAATTGTAAGTGACACGCAAATGTCTGACGGTACCATTACAACAGGCGATGTCACACTCGGAGACAAAGACGTTTCTTTGATTGAAGGAGAAACCATGACATTTACGTATGGTGGTGTCAATTACGAAGTGACACTCGGTGCAGGTGTGCATTATGAGGATGGCAGTGCAGTCGAAGGTACTGTTGCACAAAATACTATGGACGTGGCTCTAGCATTGCAAGAGGCTTTAGAAAGTGTAACTGTTTCTGGTTCTACGACTTTGGCTGACCTCATCGACGTATTCACTTCAACAGATGCAACCACTGGCGAAACCACATTGTCGTTTGCAAGAGCCTATGACGCAGAAGAAGAATACGATATTGCTGACATTCAAGATTTGAAACTTTCTGCAGCAAGTGCTGGAATCACAGAAATATTAGGTCTTGGCGAAAAAACAGGAAATACAACGACCGATGAAACAGGTACGATCATCGGCAAAAACTTAAATTATGAAATTGAAGATGGCGAAGTTGTAGGTGCCATTGAAGTATCAGCAGTAAATCCGATGGCGGAAGACGGTATTTCCGAATTGCAATCTTTCACCGAACGTATCGACGGGAAATCTTTGACATTTTCTTACAATGGTTCAAACTACAACGTTGTCGTTGATATTTCAGCTGGTACAGGCGATACGGATGAAGAAAAATTCACCACAGCATTGCAAGCGGCAATCGATAGACAAATCGGTACAAATCGTATCCAAGTGAGTTATGAATATACAGATGCAAATGGCGATGTCACAACTGATAGTAGCAATGGTACAGCACAATTCACCTTTGAAACAGTGATGATAGAAAAAGATGATGACGGAAATACTGTGTACACTGATTCACCTACCAACTCAATTGCAAGCGTAGTCACAGACAACAACTCTTCATTGACAATCAGTGGCGATTCTTCTTTCTTTGGCTCAACTGGTGAATTTGGCATCAGCTCAGGCACCTCGAATAAAGTCAATGTCTACCAGCCGATTTCTGGAAGTATATACGATGGCTTGGACGCAATGGGCTTCTATGATACAACGGGCTTCAAGACTGAAGATATGTTGTACGATCAAGTTTCAACTGATACTGATGGCAATCCAATGTACAAACTTGACCATAGTAATGTTAGCTATGATGATTGGGATTTTGCCACATTTACAGTCAATGGCGTGGAAATTAATTTGTTAGGTGATATCACCAAAGAGTCGGGCATAGAAGTAATGTATAATGAGGGAACAGGGGAATGGGAACCAATCATAGACTATTATAACGATGCTGATGGGAATCTAGTAGGTGAAACAAGACCGACAGAGTATTGGACCTTCTCTGATGGTTCGATTGTCAGTGCTGAAGAAATTGAAAAACGTTTGGCTGCACTTACAGTCGACGACATTATGCAAGCGGTAAACGACAGCGATGCCAATGTCACAATGTCATACAACAGTGGTTCTGACAAATTCACAATGGTTTCTAATGTCGGCGGAGAAGGTGGTACGATTACCATGGATACAGCGTTCCAAAAACTCTTCTTTGGTGAGGCCGAAGTACAAGCAGGGCAAGATTCCATCATCGTTGTCGATTACGACGGCGAAGGCGGTGCAGATTCTGTGACCATCACACGTTCTTCGAATAGCATTACAATCGGCGATGCAACAATTACCGTCAGCGGTACATTTGATGCGACTAACGATGGCGGTGTAACGGCAACTGGTAGTGTCAATACAGATGCGATTGCTGATTCTGTGGAAGAAATGGTCAATGCATACAACGAACTCATTGCCTATATCAATACAGAACTCACTACAAAACCTGACTCTAGTTACGAGCCTCTATCTGACTCTGAAAAAGCATTGATGTCAGATTCAGAAATTGCATTGTGGGAAGAAAAAGCAAAAACAGGTCTCCTTTATGGCGATACAGACCTAATGAGTTTGGCAAGTGAATTGCGTTCTATTTTCTTTGAAACAGGTGAGTTTTCATATACATTTGCTGAAATTGGTATTACAACTTCAAGCGATTATACAGAAAATGGGAAATTGACTTTCAACCGTGCAACATTTGAAGCAGCCCTTGAAAAAGACCCATCGACAATACAAGAAATGTTCACAACGACTGAAACAAGCGATGGTTCAGCTGCTGGTTCTACATTTGGCAGTGCCATTGGTATCATGGAAAAATTCAAAACAGTACTTGATAAATACGCAGGTACAACTGGTGAATACAAAGGGGTATTCATTGAAAAAGCGGGACATTCAAGTTCTCCACTTTCCTTGCTTGACAATGAATTGCAAGATGCATATGATGCCATTGATGAAATTTTAGAATCATTGAAAACAAGACTTGAAACAGAAAGAGAGCGTTATACTTCGCAGTTTACAGCCCTTGAAGTTTATATTTCACAAATGAATGCACAAAGTTCTTGGTTATACGACCAAATGTAATATTGATTATATCGGCTTTATAGAAGGAGAGATCACATGAGTACGATGAGTTATGGTTCAGATAAATACAAAGAGCAAGCAGTAGTGACAATGACACAAGGTGAATTGCTTGTACGTCTTTATGACGAAACACTCAATCGCTTGGCAAGAGCAGAAGTTGCTTTGAAAGTTGAAAAATATGATGTGTTTGAAGAATCCATCAATAGAGTGGTTGCCATTGTCAATTATTTGATGAGCACGCTCGATGGTGCATATGACATTAGCGGAAATTTGATGCTATTATATGAATATTTCGGATATATGTTGGCTCGCATTAAAATTGGTCGCAATGTATCCTTGATTGATGAATTGAAGCCAATGCTTGAAGAACTTCGTGATGCTTTCAAAACAGCTTCTATGACAGTCGAAGAAGCGGCATTATAAGATGCCGAACGTAAAATAAAGGAAGGAGGGGTTTCACTTTGGATAAAGAATTGATGGATTTCACACTGACACTACGAAAAAGATATACTGCATTTTCTGAAATCTTTGATTTGACGAAACAACTCCAAGAAGTAATCAGTCGCAATGACACAAGAAGTGTCAAAATGATTATGCGTGACCGTACAAGGGCAATGAAAGAAGCCGAAGGAATCAATTTGCAACTCGAAAAAATAAAAAAAGAGTTATCAAAAGAGCATCTTGCCATTGTGGAAGAACAATGTTCTGTAGAGTTTGCACCAGAAACGCTAAATCAACAAGAGCACATGATTCATACAATTTATATGGGTACACGAAAAGTCATTGAAAAAACGATTGAACTCAATAAAATGCTACAACAAAAATTTACAAGTAGCGTCAAAGGAAAACAGGTCGTAAAATAATAATAAAAATAAAAATTTGAACCGCCCTTGAATCGAAGGATTTGAGGGCGGTTTTTGGGCTGTTTGTTTGGGATGGTGGGGCAGGTGTGCAAAATGTAGGGGCGACCTGTGGTCGCCCGTTGATGCGACTGCTGAAAAATGTAGGGAGGGGTTCCATCCCCTCCTGAAACAGGGTTCAGATTTTCGCTTTCGGCGTGGGAACATCTCCCGCAATGGCTCACACCAAACCACTCAAAAATACAAACTCAATCCCCTGATTTTGTAAAATCGGTATCATTTCCGCCAGTGCAGTTGCTGTCGCTTCCCCGCCCTCAATGCCAACATGACCAATCGCCACGGCAAACCCATGCTCCAGTGCCACTTCACCTGCTTTTTGCAAATTATTCTTGATGGTCTCGACATCTTTTGTGCCATCTAAAAAAACATCTCTCTTGATGAATGGCACATCGTATACTTTCGCAAGTCGTTCCCCTTGGCTCTTTGCCGTTGTGACGCTATCTAAAAAAAAGACGTCTCCTTTTTCTTGCATATACGAAAAAACTGCCGAAAGCGACCGCTCATCTTCCATAATTGCTGAACCCATGTGATTGTTTAGTCCCACTGCCATAGGCAAAATCTCAAACGCTTTTTTCGTTTGTTCGATTATTTTTTCTGTCGTCATGGTGCGGAAAATCCCCTCGCTCCCCACCCAACTCGGATCGCCTGTCAGTGCCTCCATAGGCATATGTACTAGCACTTCTTTCCCATGTTCTACTGCCAGTACACCTTCTTTTTCTGCAAATTCACTAAAAGGCAAAATGGCAACGCTCAAAGGAATGGAAAGCGAAAACATCTGTTCTGTCCCTGAAGCACCGTATCCAAAATCATCGATGACTATGGCGATTTTTGCCGAAGTTGCGTTTTGGCTCATCGCCATTTTGTATGGTTCAGTTTGTATTCCAAAAAAAGTAACTGCCAAACAAAATAAAAATAAACATGCATAACCGAAATTTTCTAAAAAAAGTTTCACACCATCACCTCACACGCTTTATTTTATATTATAAAAAAAAGATAGAAATATGACTAGATTTCTTGAAGTGTATTGTAGAAATTGATTTTTTGTGGTATGATGGTAATGATGAAAACCGAATTAGAAAGGATTATAAAAATGAAAATTGGAAGAAACGACCCTTGTTGGTGCAAAAGTGGGAAGAAATATAAGGTTTGTCACTATAATTTAGATGAAAAACTCAGTAAAATGAAAGCGATGAATTACGAAGTTCCGCCACGAAACATAATCAAAACGGCGGAGCAAATCGAAGGGATCAGACAAGCCGGTATCATTAATACAAAAGTACTCGATATGGTGTCGGCAACGATCAAAGAAGGTATGTCGACAGACGATATCAATACACTTGTCCATAAATTTACATTCGATCATCATGCAATCCCTGCCCCGTTGGGATATAACGGATTTCCGAAAAGTGTTTGTACTTCACTCAATCAAGTGGTGTGTCATGGGATTCCTTGCAAAGAAGATATTTTAATTTCGGGGGATATTATCAATGTCGATGTGACTACGATTTATAATGGGTATTATGCCGATGCATCTCGTATGTTTTGCATAGGCACTGTCACAGAAGAAGCCCAAAGGCTCGTCGATGAAACGAAAAAAGCCCTAGACCTTGCGGTTGCAGAAGTCAGACCTTTTGCATTTCTTGGAAATATCGGTGCCGTCATTGGCAATCATGCAAAAAAATGTGGCTATAGTGTCGTCAAAGACATTGGTGGTCACGGCGTTGGACTTGAATTTCACGAAGATCCATACGTTTGTCACGTAGGTGAATTTGGTACAGGTATGGTGCTTGTGCCAGGTATGGTATTTACGATTGAGCCGATGATCAACATGGGAAAAGAACCATTTTTCCAAGATGCAAAAAACGGTTGGACGATTTATACAAAAGATGGAAAGCTATCTGCACAATGGGAGTATACTGTCCTTGTGACAGAAGATGGATTTGAAATTTTGGCTTGGTGATTCACAAATTAAGGGGTTCATCCCCAATATTTGACAAATGGCACAAAAAATAGAAGATGGAGCGTCCACCTTCTATTTTTTTGTTGTTTTATGAAATTATCATTGCAAAAGCCCCAATACACTTTCGGGCATTTGCGTTGCGTGTTGTAAAGAAGATTGTGAGGATTGTGATAAAATATTATTTTTCGTATATTTCATCATTTCTCTTGCCATGTCTGTATCTCGAATGCGAGATTCGGAGGCTTGTGCATTTTCTTTCGTATTGCCCAAACTACTCGAATTCCAGCCCAAACGGTTTTGCATTGCACCAAATTGTGAGCGGTACGTTGCCACTGTATTGATTGCAAGATTGATTTTATCGATGGCTGCAATGGCATCGTCTTGGCTTGTTGCGATATTGATATCACCCAAACCAAGTGCAGTCGTTGCTACATCAACAACGCCAACGGCTGCTTGGTGCACACCAGAGGCAGTTTCGCCGATGTGTAATTTTATCACATTTTCATCGGTTACTGTTTCACTAAAAGGAGTTGATGCCAAAAATGGAGAGGCATCCGTTACAGGGGTTGAAGCAGAACTTGAGAACTTTCCATTTAACGAAAGATGATAATTGCTATACGTTTCTATTGTTTCTGGGTCTGCCCCTTTGAGTGCAGACGACATAGCTGCATCAAAATGACTTTGCGTAATGACGGCACCTGGCCCCATTGTAACGGTATATGTAATTGCTCCAGAAGTTACATCTTCAGGAGTCGTAATATCTGCAAATGAAGCAGTGACAGAAGCTTCGCCAACTTTAGTAGAAGAAGCCAAATCGATTTGAATTGTCCCATGTTCAACTGCTCCACCAACAGATATAGACACACCGCCTGTGTCAATGAAACCAGCATTGCTATCAAGTGGAGTTGATGGCAATTGGTGTGTATTTCCTGCTTGGTCTTGTCCGCCCAAAAGTGCAATGCCGTTGAACATCGTTGAATCAGAGATACGATTGATTTCTGCACAAAGTTGTGCAACTTCTGATTGCATTTTTGATCTTTCGCCAGTAGAGTAGACGCCATTTGCCGATTGTGTTGCAAGCTCTGCCATACGGTTGAGCATCGAATGCACTTCGCCCATTGCACCCTCTGCCACTTCAACCAATGACGAACCATCGATGGAATTTTTATTGGCACTGTCTAAATTTTTGATTTGTGAACGCATTTTTTCAGAAATCGTAAGCCCAGCAGCGTTATCGCCGGCTCTGTTGATACAATATCCAGAAGCTAATTTTTCAAAGTTACCAGAAAGAGCTGCATTATTATTGCCAAGATAACGGTTCGCCCCCATCGCTGGCACATTATTTTGTATTTTCATTGAGTATTCCTCCTTGAGCTATTTTATTTTTTTATATAATTTTCTCGCTATTTTAATTATCGACAGAAATTGTAAAATATTAAGAACTATTTCTAAAATAACATAAAATTTTATTTATTTTTATTCACTCGGAAGAGATTCCAAGTAGGCAACAATTGCAAGATAATACGCCTTTGCACAACTCATTGCTCCTTCATCGCTACAAAACGTTGCTACCTCTTCTGCATTTGTAACAAAACATTGCTCCACCAACACAGCTGGACACGTCATATTCATTAAAATACCAAAGGTATTATAAGGATATAACTCCGTATCTGAAGATTCTACTAATAATTTTTCAAATACATCGACTTTATTTTCAACAGGCACGTAATACCCAAAACGAATGCCGTCGTCTCCTCGCAATCTTGCCCCGATTGTGTTCATTTCTGCTGTGATTGCCCTTGCAAAATCCATGCTGATTTCATGGTTTGTATACCCCGGGGGTGTTGGATAACATTCAAAACCATACGCTTTTTCATCGGTGCTTGCATTGGCATGGAGAGAAAGCACCAAATCCGGATTGTTTTTTCTAAATACTTTATTTCGATCATTAATTGACACAGTTTCGCCAATTTCCCTTGAAAGTACAATGTGAAACCGTCCATCTGCCTGCAAAAATTCAACTAAGTATTGCCCCGTTTTTTCGATGATTTCAACTTCTTCAATCAATCCGACAGCCCCAACATCTATGCCACCATGACCGAAATCGATTGCAACGGTATACGGTTTTAGATGGAAATAATATTGCATGAAACAAATATACCCGATGGCAAACAAAATGCCATAGGAAAACAGTTTGAATAGGAAACTTTTTTTACGTTTTTGTTTCTTTTGTTTTTTCTTTCTTTTTTTGTGAGGAGACCTTCTTTTTTTTGCGGGGGTGGTGCCATATTGTGATTGTCGCCTCGGGGCTTCCTCTCGCCAGTTTTTTCCCTTCATAAGTAAAATACCTGCCTTTTTTTAGAGATTCCAATACCTATGATTATAACGAGAACGTCTCATTTTCATGTGAAATAATTGCTATATTTTCATGGGGGTGCATCTCTTTTAATATGCCACAAATTGGGAAATGTCCCCAAAAATGCATTGGAAAGACGATACGCACACTGATTTTATGCACGAAATAATCGTAAGCCCAAGAAAATGAGGCCCCCAAACGCCCATCGACAGGAATCATTGCCACATCTAAGGCGATGCCATTTAATAGACGATACAGCTCGTCAATTTCTCTTTGGTAGGCATGTTCCATTTTTTTATTGGCATAATCAGACTCGCCCTCCCAATGCCACCAATTCAAATCGCCGGCATGAAAAATAGTTTTGTCCTCAGATTTGACCAAAAAGGCAACACCCTCATCGGTCGAACGAAATGTATATATTAGTAGAGACTCGTATTGATACATACGATTGGCAATGACTTTGAGCGTTTTCGCTCCATGACAATGAATGATTTCATGAAAGACGATGTAGTTCACACGATTGGAAAACGTGAGAATTTTTTGGTCGTAATGGTCCGAATGGGCATGAGATACGAAAAAGAAAATCTTCTTTCCTTTGTATTTCAAGTCGTAAGGGTCAAAATCGTCGTATTGTCCATTTTCAGTATAATAATCGAATACAAGCACTGTATTTTTTTGTTCTACCACAAAACCGCTATGGTGTAGGTATGTAATTTCCATATAATCCGTCCTTTCTTTCTTTTATTTTGCTGGAGTTTTTTTTATTTTACACGTCAATTGCAAAAAAGTAAATGTTTTTTTGAGAATTTTTGAGGATATTTGAGATTTTCGGCGGGTTTTCACTGGGATTTTATATTGCTTAAATTTTTTTTTATTTTTTTTCGGAAAACCATTAATTAATTTATAAATCTGCCGAAGTAATAATTGTAACACTTAAGATGAAAAAATATATGATGTCTTAGGTGTTGAGTATTTCAAATGTTTTTATGAGTTTTGCCGTTCCTGAACCGTATTTTCTTAAAATATGTATGGCACAATTTGATAAAACATGCAAATACAACATATGCATATGCAATACAGATATTTACTATTTACTATTTACTATTTAGAATTGGAAAAAGGATTTCCAATACAAACTTGATCATGGAGGTAATTTATTATGAGAATTCAAAACAACATTTCTGCAATGAACTCCCACAGATTATTGGGGAACAACAACTCTCAATTGAGCGGCAACTTGGAAAAATTGTCATCAGGTTATGCAATCAACAGAGCGGCTGATAATGCTGCAGGTCTTGCAATCTCTGAAAAAATGAGAGCACAAATCACAGGTCTTGAACAAGCACAAAACAATGCCAGCGATGGTATCTCTTTGGTTCAAACTGCTGAGGGTGCGATGGCTGAAGTGCATTCAATGCTCAACCGTATGTCTGAACTTGCTGTACAATCTGCCAATGGTACTTACGGTACTGGTGAACGTACAAAAATGCAAGCAGAAGTTGCTTCATTGAACGCAGAAATCAACCGTATTTCTGACTCTACAATGTTCAATGGCGTTGCCCTTTTGGGTGGCCAATCTGCAAATGGTCACTTCTCTAACTTGGATGCTACCGCCCTTACTATTACTGGTGGAGCAACAGATGCAAGTGCAGATACAAAAGTATCTCTTGCAGGTTTTGCAACGGGTACACAGGTTGTAATCAACATTACAGGCACTACTGATGCTGATAAGGAGAATATCACAACAATCAAAGATACTTCTAAAATTAGTGGTACTACTATGGGAACTGGTACGTCATCTAGTGTGGTGGTCACTTTGAATTTCGAATTGGGTAAAAATGCAGTATTGACACAAAGTCATATCGATGCAGCATACCAAGCGGCGTTGAAAGATGCAACGAATGAGCAAAGAGAAGAGCTTGCAAATGCACAAATCACGATGAACGGTAAGGTTCAAGATAAAGGAAAAGGTTCGATTGCTGCATCGTTTGATAAGAAAGCAGAAGCTACTGCTGGGAAACCAAACGATGACGTGATCAAATTGCACATTGGTGAAACTTCTGCTGGATTTAACCAATTGGCTGTAGGGGTTGTAGATGTTGCAACTACTGCATTGGGTCTTTCTGACATCAACATTGGTGTTTCTCAAGACGATGCAATCGCTGCAATCGATACAATTGCAACTGCAATCAACCAAGTAGCGACTTACAGATCTTCATTTGGTGCGATCCAAAACCGTTTGGATTACACAATCAACAGTTTGGGTACTGCTCAAGAAAACTTGCAAGCAGCTGAATCACGTATCAGAGATACTGACATGGCAGCTGAAATGATGGATTACACTAAAAATAATATTTTGGTTCAATCCGCACAATCTATGCTTGCACAAGCAAACCAAGTACCTCAAGGTGTGCTTCAATTATTGGGTTAATTCCTTAGTTGAGTTTTTTAGAAATCTTAAAAAAAATAGTTTGTATATTGAGTTGTATACGATATTCAAGTTGAAAACGATGTATATGTTATTTTTACGACGGCGAAAGCCGTCGTTTTTTTGCATGGAAATATTTGGGAGGGGTGTTGGGTTGGGAAAAATGTAGGGGGAGCTGTGGTCGGCCGTGAATGTGGCTACTGAAAAATGTAGGGGCGACCTGTGGTCGCCCGTGAATGTGGCTACTGAAAAATGTAGGGGCGACCTGTTGTCGCCCGTGAATGCGACTACTGAAAAATGCAATGGTAGTTGGTATCTCAATACGCAAAATTGCTTCGCCGTCACGCATATCCTCTATTCCATTTACATATACATATAAAAACGAGAAAAGAGGACCCACTATGTACCAAACACCAAAATTGCCCGACCATCTTCAAAAAAAACAAGCACAACAACAAGTAAAATCCGTAAAACCGGAACTGCAAAAAATCACTGATACAGAAGAAAAACCAAAGGAAAACCATATTTCCTCAAGAGAAGGCGGACAAAAATCGCAGTCCTATTCTTTGTTGCCTCTTGCACTTGCTTTTTTATTACTGAAAGAATAATTAAAAAGGATTGAAATTTTAATTGGGGGATCGAAAAAATGAAAACCACCCAAACACTATTGTATGGGGAATTAAAAGTTTACTCAATTTTTTCAAAGGTGTTTGCGGAGTTTGAGGCAGAGTCTCAAGGTTTTAATCTTTTTGTAATCCCATTCAACACATATGGGTGGAACCTCTCCCTTACAATTTCTTCCCCAACTCTTGTCAAAGAACAAAAAAAGACACACCACAAATTTTTCATTTTGTAGTGTGTCTCTTCGGTTGTTATACCCAAAATTCAAATTCCAAATCGTAAATACGTACCGTATCGCCTTCTTTGATTCCTGCTTCTTCGAGTGCTTCGATGATGCCTTTTTCTTTCAAATACTTCTGGAAAAATGCAAAACCTTGCTCTGTCTCAATATTGGTGTAACCAATCATTTTTTCGACACCGACACCCGATACGAGATAATAATCTTCCCGCACCACTTCGATGGTAAATGGCTCACGGTCGACTGCGACTTCGTCGTATTCTTCGTATTCTTCCTCGAAAATAATATCTTCGGGGAAATTTTTGATTATCTTACCTACTGCAGTGAGCAGGTCGTCCAAACCTGAATTGGTGGCTGCTGAAATTGGGAAAATTTCATAGCCCTCTTTCTCAAATGCATCTTTCATACGTTGCAAATTTTCGGCTGCTTCTGGAATGTCCATTTTATTTGCAGCAATCACTTGCGGACGTTTTTTCAGTTCAGGATTGTATTCTTCGAGTTCTTTATTGATTTTACGGAAATTTTCCACAGGGTCGTCGCCCTCAATTCCAGAAACGTCAACGACGTGAATGAATACTTTCGTCCGCTCGACGTGTCGCAAGAACTCATGCCCAAGCCCTACGCCCTCGCTTGCCCCCTCGACGAGACCTGGAATGTCAGCAAGTACGAACGTGTCGCCGTATTTTCCTTGCACCACACCGAGATTTGGCGAGAGTGTCGTAAAATGGTAATTTGCAATTTTCGGATTTGCATTCGTCACCATGGAAAGCAAAGTCGATTTCCCGACATTTGGGAAGCCAATCAAGCCAACATCGGCAATGAGTTTCAATTCCAAAACGACATCGTATTCTTTCGATTTTCGCCCTGGCTCGGAATACCGTGGGGCTTGTCTCGTTGGAGTTGCAAAATGCTGATTGCCTTTGCCACCTTTTCCGCCAACAATCAAGACTTTTTTCTCATTTGCTTTTGTGATATCTGCCATGACTTTATTGCTTTGTGCTTCACGAATGACCGTCCCGACAGGCACACGAATGACGACATCTTTGCCATCTTTCCCGAAACATTGGCGTTTGCCGCCGCCCTCGCCCGGTTCGGCTTTGAACGCACGTTTATAACGAAAATCCATCAGCGTATTCATGCCTTCGTCACCGATGAAAATGACGCTTCCGCCTTTGCCACCGTCTCCGCCATCGGGTCCGCCATTGGGGATATATTTTGCACGGTAAAATGATACTTTTCCGTCGCCACCATCTCCACCTTTGACATGGATTTTGACTCTATCTACAAACATTTTTTCACCTCATTTTCAATTTAAAAATAAAAAGACCTCAAATAATACAATTATTTGAAGCCTTTCTTATTTCTTTGAATTATTCTGCGATTTCTGCGATAGGGTATACAGATACTTGTTTTTTATCTCTACCTTTTCTTTCAAATTTCACACGTCCATCAACCAAAGCAAACAATGTATCATTTCCACCACGGCCTACATTGTTACCAGGGTGAATTCTAGTTCCTCTTTGTGTATAAAGAATGTTTCCAGCCAAAACGAATTGACCATCGGCACGTTTGGCACCCAATCTTTTTGAATTAGAGTCACGCCCATTTTTTGTTGAACCCGCTCCTTTATGGTGAGCGAACATTTGAAGGTTCATTTTCAACATAACTTATACCTCCTTTTCTTCAATAGTAATATAACCTTTGTATTGTTGGGCAATTGATTGCAAGCCCATCAAAAGCACGTTGAGTAACATTTGTGAATCGTGTGGGTCAACGTCTTCTTCGTCTTCGTCGCCATCTTCTAGCTCGAATCTTACGTAACCACCATTTTCTTCATCTACTCTACAGCTAAAAGGTGTTTCTGTAAATGTTTCAATTCCATTAATGAGTGTAATCACAAGAACTGACACGGATGCACAAACAATATCTCTGCCTTCTTCACCGAAGCCTGCATGACCCGATACTTCCACAGCACAAATACCACTGCCATAAATTGGATTACTACGATAAATAATTGCTGTAATCATAAGCAGTCACCATTTTTAACCTTAGATAGATTTGATTTGTAATTTTGTGAATGGTTGTCTGTGTCCTTTTTTCTTGTGGAATCCTTTTTTGGATTTGTATTTGTATACAATCACTTTTTTCGCTTTTCCATCACCAAGGACAGAAGCAACGACTTTCGCACCAGATACGTAAGGAGCACCGATTTCTACTTTGTCATTTTTTGATGTCATAATCACAGAATCAAAAGTGACTTCAGCACCAGCTTCTACGTTTAATTTTTCAACAGTAATCACATCGCCTTCAGCAACTTTATACTGTTTTCCACCTGTTTCAATAATAGCGTACATTCTTCAAACACCTCCTCGCATTTGTCTCGCCAGATTTGGCAACTTGAGCCATTCTCAAGTTTTAAAGCCTCTCCGTGCGGAAATACATACTATGAAATGATATCACAATATAATTTGTTTGTCAACCGAATTCTATAAATTTCTAAAAAAATTGCTAAATGAACTTGAAAATATCATCGGGCAAACAGCTCATTCCCGCAATGATTTGGTTGGAATATTCTTGTCTTATGCTGTTGATAATTATGAAATCAAAAAAGAAGAGTGACATCATGAAATTAAATCAAGCAATCAGCCAACGAGTAACCGACATATTATCTGAACGAAATTTAACGCAATACCAACTATTTAAAATCAGCGGTGTCCCTCGTTCTACGATTGGCAATATTGCTCCCCAATTAAATATTGCCCAAAATGATTACTTCATTGGTCGCCCCTACATATGGTGGACAAGTTTTTTGTGGGACGACCTTTGGTGTATTATATTGTAAGTAATGTGGCATTTGTTTTTAAAATTTGTGTCAGGGGTTCGCCCATTGGTTTGACATCTATATTCAGATTTGTGAGTGCGTCAACAACGCCAAATTGTGTTGCACAGGCAATACAAGCCAAAATATTGACACCTGCTTGTTGTGCAATGGCAATTCTTTCTTGAATTTCTTTGTTTTCAGCAACTAATTTTGCGGTAGCTCCCCATATGATGACATCAACTTCGTCCCACCAGCCTTTTAATTTTCCGTTTGTTACATACATAAATACCATAGTGTGTGCAGTTTGTGGATTGTCATTTGTCCATAAAACATTTAATTTATCCATCTCATTTTCTCCTTTCAACATAAAAAGTAGGACAATAATACAAAATATAACATATATTTCTTATATCATCCTACGAAAAGGTTTTATTAAGGAATCACTGATTCAATCAGTGGTTTCTTAAGATTCTATTCTTTTTACAAGATCTTTTGGTATTGTTGCTGTGCCTTGACCATAAAATTGGAATACATCAATTGCTTGTTGAATTTGTGCTTCATTCATATGCTTGTTGATGCCAACAGCTTTTGCTGCTAAGTGACATTTAGATGCTTCTTCAAGATACACAGCTGTACATAATGTGCTTTTTAAATCTTTGCCGATTGCCATTACGCCGTGGTGAGCCAAAATAATTGCAAGGCTCGTTCCAATATATTTGACTGTATCTATGCCCATGTCAATGCTACCAGCAGAGCTAAATGGAGAAATTGGCACATGACCGGCCGCCGCATTTGCAAGAGTTGTCAAGTTGACTTTAAATTCTTTGTCTTCGACCAAACCAACTGCGGTTGCATATGGTTGGTGTGTGTGGATGACTACGTTGATATCATCACGATTTTGGAAGATATATAAAATTGCTTCTGTATCAGAAGATGCTTTTTTAGTACCTTCAACGACTTTTCCTTGCAAATCCATGACCAAAACATCATCTGCCACCATATCTTCATAAATCATACCTGATGGTGTAATCAAAAGTTCACCTGTTGGCATTCTCATTGAAATATTCCCGCCTGACAACGCAATCAAACCGTAGCGGTCTAATCTTACACCCGTTTTTATAATTTCTAATTTTTCTTTTTCAAACATAGTTACACCTACTTTCTTATACTTCTAAGAAGTCTACAAAACGCACTTCTTCTAAATCTTTTTCAGCGACATTCAATTTTTTACCAATCAATTCTTCTACACCAGAAATCAAGCTCATTGCATCAATTCCATAATGTTTCATGAGATACATTTTAGAAGCCCCATGAGGGTAGCTTTTCAAACCAATTTTTACTAATTTTTTACCTAAATTATTTTCGGCAATGACCTCAGCAACCGCAGAACCCAAACCGCCGACATCCATATGATTTTCCAATGTAACGACACCATGTTTTGATTTTCTGATCGCCTCAACGATGGTTGGATCTGTGAAAGGTTTCAAAGTTGATACGTGCATGTGTTGTACGGACAATCCTTTTTCTTTGAGTACACTTGTGGCACGCATTGCTTCTTCTGTACAGATGGAAGAAGATAAAATGACGATATCATCACCCTCTGAAAGAACTCTTGCACGGTTAAATTGCATAGGTTCGTTTGCTGGGAATAATCTTGGCACTTCTTTTCTTAACATACGAATGTAAACAGGACCGTTGAATTTGTATGCCAAATCCAAAACACCCTCGATTTCTGTTGCATCACCGATATCAAAAATCGCCATATTGGGTACAGAACGAAGTACAGCAATGTCATTGATGGATTGGTGTGTCACACCGCCTGGTGTTGTAATTCCTGGAACAAAACCAACGAATACAACAGGGAGATTTGGATAAGCAACACTCATTTCCAATTGATCTAAGATACGTCTATAAAGAAATACAGCAAATGTATGTAAGAATGGTCGATATCCCTCACGAGCCAAGCCGGCTGCCCAAGAACACATATTTTGTTCCGCAATTCCCATTGTCAAATATCTTTCTGGGTAAGTTGCTCTAAATTGTTTGACTTCACAAGAAGTACCTAAATCCGCAGACAATACTACAACTTCTTTATGCTCTTCTGCAAACTTCAAAATGTTTTTTTCATGTGTATTTACTTCGATTTTCATAAAATACCTCCTTAAAGTTCGTTATAAATTTTTTCAAATACGTCCCTATCACTTTCATTAATTTTTACAAAGTGAAGGAGTGGCCAATTTTTTTCAAGTGGAGGCATGCCTGTTGTACCTCTTGTATTGCAAATAATAATCAAAGGTTTGTCTTTATGGTCAACTTTGCTTGCATCAATGATTTGTTGTACGTCATGTCCATCACAAGTTTGACAAGCTGCACCGAATGCAGTAAATTTATCTTCTAATGAACCCATGTCCATTTGGTCACAAGTTGCACCTTCTACTTGTTGACCATTGACATCAATTACAATGATTAAGTTATCTAATTTATAGTAGCTTGCAGTTTGGATACATTCCCAAAGCTGTCCTTCTTGTAGTTCGCCGTCCCCAAGCATACAATAAATTTTTCCGCTTTCACCTTTCATTTTTTTAGCGTGTGCAGTACCTCCTGCAATAGAGATGGTTTGTCCCAAAGAACCAGCAGAATTTTCAAATCCAGGAGAGTGTTCCGCCCCAATCATTTCCATATTCCAACCATCTACATTGAATTTGTCTACCCAATTTGGTGTCAAACGCTCAACAGCTGCAAGTGCAGCATAAATTACAGAAGCATAATGGCAGCATGAAACGAAGAATCGGTCATTTTCAGGTGTTGGAGCACCATGGTAGGCAGCACCTTTTTGATAGTCCATGTTTTCAGGTGATGGTACACCTGGGAAAGGCATTGGATCGAAATTTGCAGTTGATGGACCCAAATTCATAATTTGAGTGTACAATGCAGCAACCAGTTCAGCAGAGGAACAAGCCTGTGCTAAGTAGCAACCTCCAGAGTTGAGCGTGATTCCTAAGATTTGTTTCCGAATTGAATTTGCAATTTTTTTTGTTTCTTCTATTGTATAGATTTTTTTTGACATACAGATATTCTCCCTTCATGAATTAAACTTCTTTTGAAATAATGTTTAGGAACCGCTGATTTAATTCTAGCCATTATCTTTTCGGCTAATTTCCCCGTCACAATCCCCAAAAAGTCTCGACGATATTTCCGATATCGCCTACGTTTTTTGTGTAATTATGGCAAAAAATTATCTCGAAAATCTAACGACTACAATTAATCAGTGATTCCTTTACAATGTAAATTACATGTTTATATTATTTCACACATATGAAATAATGTCAATATGCTTTAGTCTCAAATTAAGCATACATCAAACAGGTAAATTTATGCAATATTTACAAAAAACATCAAAAAAATAATTTTCTATTGACAAAAACACAATAAGTAAGTATCATTACAAGAATAAAAGCGAAAATTGATTCGTATATTCACTTATTTTTTCTTGTTGTACACTATATTTCATGAATAAATATGTGTTAATATAAGAAAATGTAAATGCGAATGTACAAATAAGCATATTTGATTCATGAATTACGAAAAGGAGATGATAAAATGAAAGCAGTTATAAAAAAACTAGCTGGCGAGGATTTTATGGAATATGTAGATCTTCCTGAACCAGAAGCAGTGGGAGATTTAGTCAAAATCAAAGTTGCTTATTCTGGTATTTGTGGAACTGACCTACACGCATTCAAAGGTTCTTACCTAAGTACGAAACCACCTGTTGTACTAGGACATGAATTTTCTGGTGTGGTGGTTGCAGTTGGTGAACAAGTCGCAAAAGTAAAAGTAGGAGATCGTGTGACGAGTGAAACAACGTATGCGACGTGTGGAACTTGTCCGTCATGCCTGACAAAGGATTATAATTTATGTGGCAATCGCCAAGGATTAGGTACACAAATCAACGGCTCGATGGCGGAATATTTGGTCAGTCGAGAAGAAAGTATTCATGTATTACCTGATTCTGTTAGTATGTTAGATGCAGCTTTGACTGAACCTTTGGCATGTGGTGTACACGCATCAATTGAAAAAGGAAATATCCAATCAGGAGATATTGCTCTTGTTTTCGGAGCGGGTGCCATTGGTTTATTGTTGGCACAAGTGGCAAAAGCAAAGGGTGCAAAAGTCATTCTTGCAGGACTTAGTAATGATGCGGAAAGATTTGAAATTGCAAAGAAATTTGGTGTTGATTATATTGTTGACCAAATGAAAGAAGATTTGAGTGAAGTGGTCAAAAAAGAAACGGATGGTTTTGGTGTGGATATTGCATTTGAATGTTCTGGTGCAATTCCTGCTGCAAATAAAGCTTTTGAATTGACAAGAAGAAAAGGAAAAGTCATTCAAATGGGTGTGTTTTCAAAATCGCATGCAGAGCTTTCAACAGATTACATCTTACATAAAGAAATTGAGTATATCGGTTCAAGAAGCCAAAAGCCAACATCTTGGAAAATTGCAATTGATTTGATGAAAGATGGCACTGTAAAACCAAGACAAATCGTGACAGGTACGGTTGGATTAGAAGATTGGCGTGCAGAATTTGAAAAAGTGATTCGTGGAGAAGGTGCAAAAGGCGTCATTTGTTTGGATGATACCATCCAATAAAAAACAGTAGCATGATAACGGGAAATGTGTTATACTGAAAATCCGACTTTATTTTCTATAGGATGAATTCGAAATAAGGTCGGATACATAATTGGTTTTATATATTTTTTAATTGTAATAATGCTTTAGCAAGAGGTTCATCAATGATTAAGGTATTGACATACCCTCCGTTTAGAACAGAATAGATGGACTCCGCTTTTTCGGCAGAGGCACTGATTGCAATGCTCCATGAAGCTTGTTTCATGGCTTCAAGTGGAGCAGCGATTACATATCTATTTTTAGTGATGATTTCTTTTCCATTACGGTCAAGCGGTCTTGCAAGAATATGTGAAACACAACCTCGTGAAAGCATATTGAGACGGTCTTCTTCAGTATAATAACCTGCATTTTGCAGTGTGGACTCTGACTGTTCAAAGGAACCAACTCCTGTCACTATGACATCAGCAGTCATTGATTTTTTAATCGTTGTATCAATTTGAGGTTCTGCCATCAAATAAGAATGCACAATTTGGCTGTCAATATATACAGGGGCATAAATATTGGAGTATGTTGCACCTAATTTTTTAGAAATTTCAAGTGCCAATTCCAAGCCGTCGTATCTGGGATTTCCAATGCCCAGACAACCAACCATCTGCACAACGTTTACATTATAGTAATTTGCAGGATTTAAGGTTTGGCAAAAATCACGTATTGCTTGTCCCCACGAGATACCCAATGTTTGGTTATTTTCTAAAACTGTGAGTGCGAATTTTGATGCTGTTTCGGCACAACGAAGTAGAGCTTTGTCATAATCGTATTCACCAGCAATAACGATGGCTTCACGTAAATGGAATGTATTACGGATTTCATTTGATAATTCAGGGTTTTTTAAAATAGGGCTGTGTACAATGATTTCTACAACACCAACGGTTTTTGCTTCATCAAGCAATCTTGAGATTGTAGGGCGAGAAATATTCATGATTTTACTAATTTCTTGTTGATTTAAATTTTGTTGGTAATAAAGTTCAGAAACACGTACTAATAATTCGATACGATTATCCATAATATCAATCCTTTCCATTGAACAAATGTTCTAATTGTGAACAAATTTAATTATAACATATAAAATCGGTTTGTCAATATTTTTACCATATATTTTTAAAGGAGAATACAACATGAAAAAAGCAACTTTTAGAGAATTGATTATGCAAGATGTAGAGGCGAAAACTAGCAAAGAAGTAATTCAAAAAGTAGGAGAATTATTCTTAAAAGAAGGATTTGTCAAAGATACATACATCAATGCTGTGCAAGAAAGAGAACTTGTATACCCTACGGGATTGCAATTAGAGGGCATAGGCATTGCGATGCCGCATACAGACCCAGAACACGTAAATAAACCAGGAATTTGTATTGCAAAATTAAAAGAGCCTGTACAATTTTTCCATATGGGAGAAGAAGATGTTCCAGTAGAGGCGGAAATGATTTTTATGATGGCAATCACAGATCCAAATGCACAGATCGAAACTTTGCAAAAAGTATTGAGTGTATTTCAAAATCCAGAAGTGGTGGCTCAGTTCAAAGCAACAACAGACGAGGAGTCGTTGTATGCTGTTGCAAAAGAGCATATCGGGTGATTTTGATATGAATTGTACTTTTTTATTTGATTTCTAACAATCTTATTTTTTTAGTTTAAACAACTATATCATAACAGAAATCAAATATTAGACGTAAGTCTTATAAAAAGGAGTAATGTTAATCGCAATATTTTATTATTTAAGGAGGAATTATTATGAAAAAATGTAACATCTTATGTGTGTGCGGGTCAGGTACGGTAAGTTCCGCAATGGTTGCTGGAAAGTTGGTTGAAAAGTTAGCCGAAAAAGGTTGGGAAGTGAATGCAGTTGAAACAAGCCCAAATGATTTGGAAAGTGCATTGGCTGGCAAAACATACGATTTGATTGCTTGCGTAAGTCCTGTGAATGGCGAATACGGTGTGCCTAAAGTAAAAGCAGTTGGTATGTTGACAGGTTTAGCAGAAGATAAAGTAATCAATGACTGCTTGGCAATTTTAGACGCAGAGTAATATTTATAGGTGAAGGAGGAATTTACATGGGTGATTTTTTTCAAGGTTTAAGTGATATTTTTGGCACACTGGGTGCACCTGTTTTTGTACCAATTATGCTTTTTGCAATTGCAAAAGTAATGGGTGTAAACAATAAAAAAGCTTTCAATTCTGCACTTTTGTGTGCGGTCGGTTTGTCTGGATTTAACTTAGTAATCAATAGCTATAGTGCAATCATTGCACCTGTAGTAAGCCAAATGGTAACAAATGCAGGCGTAGATTTGCCTGTACTTGATACAGGTTGGCAATCTGTTTCTGTCATTGCTTATTCCACACAAGTAGGTCTTGTGTTCATTGGTGTGGCAATCTTATTGCAAATCGTACTCTTTTTAGCTAAGTGGACAGATGTTTTCATGGCATCTGACTTATGGAATAATTATTCTTTCATGGTTTGGGGTTCAATGTTATTTGCAATTACAGGAAGTATGACGATGGCAATGTTGCTTATGGTGACACAATTGTTATATATCTTATTGTTCTCAGAAGCGTGTGCAAAAAGATGGTCTACATATTATGAATATGACAATTGTTGTATGACAGCACCTCACCATTTGGAGTCTTTTCCATTTGCAGTCGTTATGAATGTCATTCTTGGAAAATTAGGATTTGATAATATCAAATTAAATGCAGCAACATTACAAAAGAAATTAGGTATTTTGGGTGAGCCAATGTTCATCGGTCTTGTAGTCGGTGCGTTGATTGCAATTATTGGTAATTTCAATGAATTGGGTACATTGGCTGCATGGGGAACAATTTCTTCAGCAGCAGTATCAACAGCAGCGATTATGGCAGTATTTCCAAAAGTAGCAGGTATCTTTGCAAACGCATTTACAACACTTACAGATGCATATAAATCAAAAGCGATTTCATCTGGCGAAGGTAGAGAATGGTACTTGTCAGTAAATGATGCAGTAGGGTATGGCGAACCAAATACATTGGTTACAGGAATTATTTTGATTCCTACAATGTTGGCACTTTCTTTTATCTTACCTGGAAATCAAGTGCTTCCTATGGCGGACTTGGTGGCATTGCCTTACATGGTAGAAATCTTTGTTTGTGTATCTAATGGAAATATTGCAAAAAGTACAGTAATGGGAGCAATCTGGTTCTCATTGGGTATGATTTTATTCTCTCAATTTGCACCAATCTTTACAGAAGTTGCTTTGAACGCTGGATTCCAACTTTCTCAAGAAGGTGTGTATATCACAAGTTTTGGTATCATGTGTCATCCACTCATTGCTTTGATTTTCTTAGCATTCTTGACACAAAACCCAATCATTATCGCAATCACTGTAATTGGTTATTTCGCATTGCATTTTCTATTCAAGAAAAACAAGGTTGCATTTGTTAATTGGATTGAAAAACAAGCAAATGCATATAGCACAACTTGATTTTGTTGTCATCGTATAGCAATGGCATTGTCGCTTTATATTTTGACACCTCTCAAAGACACTCTTTGTGGGGTGTTTTTATAAAATAATAAGTGTTGGGTATTGCAAGGAGGTTTTTATGGGGAATTATCAATTTCAAAAAGCCATTGTGGTTGGAGATGCGTTTATATCATCAGAAAGCATGGTGGAGGCATTAGAGCAGAGCAAACTACAATGCACCTCAATTGCAAAGAAATTTTGGGGGACATTGGACAAACAAGAATTTACAACTCGTCAGCTCAAAGTAGAACGAGGTGGTCCAGAGGCAGTGGCTTTTGCTGATGGACTTTTAGAAGAAATCAAAGATGCAGAGGTCATCTTAACGCACTTTAATCCGATTCCCAAAGAATTGATTGATGCAGGGACATCATTGAAATATATATTGACTTGTCGAGGTGGCTTAGAACATATTGACGTTGCATATGCAAAAAGTAAAAATATTACAGTAGTAAATGTCATTCGCAACGCAGAGCCAGTTGCTGATTTTGCGTTGGGTTTGATTTTATCAATTACAAGAAATATCTCGTTATCACATGAAAAGATGAAGCGTGGTATATGGGAAAAAAATTACTATAACAAAGATAATATCAAAACACTTGACAGTTACTGTGTCGGGCTTGCAGGTGTAGGGAATATTGGCATTGCACTTAGCAAACGCTTGTTGGCACTGGGTGTCAAAGTCATTGCACATGATGCATACATCACAAAAGAAACGATTGAAAAAAATGATATTGGTGCAATTACTTTTGTCGATTCACTTGAGGCATTATTTGCAACAGCAGATATCATTTCTTTGCACCTTCGATTGACTGCTGAAACAGAAAAAATGATCGATAAAAAATACTTTTCCTTGATGAAAGAAACAGCATATTTTATGAATACGGCAAGAGGTGGTTTGGTCAATGAAGCGGATTTGGTAGACGCTTTAGAAAGTCAAAAAATTGCAGGTGCTGCACTTGATGTATACGATGCTGAACCGCTGGACATTCATTCAAAAATATTGCAAATGGATCAAGTGGTATTGACTCCGCATATTGCAGGATTGACAGTAGATGCAATTCCACGGGCACCTTATATGTTAATGAAAAAGTTTGATACAATGTATTAATGGAAATGAGTATAGGTTTTGTTTCATTTGTGAAGAATATGGAGGAATATATGTTATTAAAAGAAGAAAGAGAACTCGTTGTCGCATATGGGAAAGAATTGGTGGAAAGAGGACTTGTTTCTGGGACATTTGGAAATATCAGTATTTATAATAGAAAAGAAAATTTAATGGCAATTAGCCCAAGTGGTATGGATTATTATAAAACAAACCCAGAAGATATCGTGGTTATGTCAATAGACGGTAAAGTCGTTGATGGTACAGCAAAACCATCGAGCGAATATGATTTGCACCGCATTTTTTATCAAAAAAGAAGTGACGTCAATGCTGTGGTGCATACACATTCTATGTATGCAACGACATTGGCTTGTATGCAAGTCAATGTTCCGCCGATACATTATGTCATTGCGTACGCCGGAAAAGAAATTCCTTGTACAGAGTATGTGCAGTTTGGGACATACGAATTGGCTGAAGATGCTTTAAAAGCGATGGGAGAAAATAATGCTGTGCTTTTAGGGAATCATGGTGCATTGGCAGTTGGTGGAACGATCAATTATGCAATGGATACAGCGGAGCAAGTTGAATTTTGTTCCCAAGTATACTACAACTGCTTGGTTGCTGGAAAAGAAAAATTGTTGAGCGAGGAAAATATTACAAAAGTTTGTGGAGCATTCCAAAGTTATAGAATAAAATAAAAGGAAGTGAATATATATGGAAAATTGCGTATTTTGTGGCAATTCAATCACAGAGGAAAAATATTTGGCAAAGGCACACACAAGGGAATTTGGCGTTTGTTGTGAGCAATGTAAAAATAGTACAGAAATCTATATTGAAAAGGATAAGAAATACAAATTGGCAATGTTTTTTATGATTCTTTTGGGTGGTATTGGATTTGTGTTAAGTATTGTACTTGGGAAAGGCGAGACTCAAATGATGATGGCGTATTGTGGTCAAATTGTAGCTGGGCTTGCATTCGCTTTGTTTCCGTATCCGATTATTTCGTTTGAATCTTTTTTTACGACGTCAATTAAAAAGACGATGCTGATTTCTCGTATTGTGGGTGTGTTCTTTATTGTATGGGGAACTATTTTGCTCATGCATATGTGATATGGGAGATATTATATATAGCAACTAAACCTTTATTATTGAGATACCAACTAAATATTGCCATTTTTTTAAAAAAAGAACAAACTTTAAGTTCGCCCATTTACCTGAAGTTTGCAGTATCTCTTGGGTGGCGACCTTTGGTCGCCTGCTCCCCCATAGAGTACTTATTTTTGGCAATATTTAATTGGGGGAGCAATAGTCCTACATTGCAGGCTAAAATCCCGTTCTTCTGCGTCATCGTCGCTCGCCGTAGCTTTGGCTACGCCTCGACTCCTCTTCCTTGAATAACGAAATTTTATATCTACACTATATGGACAAATAAAAGTTAAGTCACTATAAAATGGAAAAAGTCTCTAAAATCAATACATTTAAATTAATCAGCAGTCACTATTTGAGGCAATCTCCGAAAACCTCTAGCACCAATCTTTCCAACTAATTAATGACTGCTGATCAACATAAAAATGTTGTTATATCAACGTTTATAAACGTTTTTATTCAGTCTGTCTGCAAGCTTTTTTTTCATAAATCACTAAAAATCTTTGCAGGTAAAATTTTTTGTAGTTACTAAAGTGAGCGAAAAAGAAAGTTTTACTTTTAAAGCCTAGCTTAGATTTTTTTCAAAGGTATTTTTGCAGAGTTTGAGACGGAGTCTCAAGGTTTTATCTCTTGATTTTAGAATCTTTCACTTAATTAGTAGTCACTAATTATTCCTGTCTCAAAATGCAAGGACTTCATCTGCAAATTCAACAATTTCTTTATTTCTGATAATCACTCCCCTTTTTCTATCCTTTTTATATTCTTGTCCGATGATACATTTTGATAATCTTTTCTTGTCTGCATACGTTTCGGCTAAGGTGTCAATGCCTTTTGCTCCGCCAGAAACAATCATTCTCACATCTTCTGAAACGTATTGCGATAAATCAACGTTTGCAATGCCTCTCTGGAACCGATAATTGCTAGTTTCATAAAAAATCTCTGCTCTTCGTATAATAAGTGATTGTTAATCATATAATTATAACATTATCAATCACTTATTTCAAGAGAAATCATGGTTATACTATTACTAGGAGGTATAATTATGGACCAAAAAAAAGAAATCAACATAGAAATTGGTGCTAGGGTGAAATATTATAGAGAACAATCTAATTTCACTCAAGAAAAATTTGCAGAACTTTTAGAAATGGAAACCAATAGTATATCGTCTATAGAACGTGGTGCGGTTGGAATTTCAATTACCACACTAAAAAAGATATGCTTACTCCTTTCTATATCCTCTGATGAGTTGCTATTTGATGTACCACAAGAAAATGATGTAACTATAATTGCAAATAGACTCAGAAAATTAAGCCCCGAACAACTAACAATTACATCTGACATCATCTCAAAATTATTGATGTTGCTGAATACAAAATATTAATTAATAACTGCTGATTAAGTAAAAGATTCTAAAATCAAGAGATCAGACCTTGAGACTCCGTCCCAAGGTCTCCCTCCTTTTTTGAAATTCTTGTAATTATTCAGTACCCTAACAGATAATGTTGAAATATTCCCTTTCAGAAGTTTTTCAACACGCTAATATCTGCAAAAATAAAGTTTTTGCCACTTTTTTTTAAAGGTATTTTGGCAGGTGCAGACAGAATCCGCAGCCTTTCTCTTTGAAATTTAATTTGTGCAACACCCGTGTGGTAAACGCAGCATTGAGATACCAACTAAATATTGCCATTTTTTTAAAAAAAGAAAAAACTTTAAGTTCGCCCATTTACCTGAAGTTTGCAGTATCTCTTGGGTGGCGACCTTTGGTCGCCTGCTCCCCCATA
>JAWXUZ010000135.1:0-5215 GCA_044425835.1 Bacillota bacterium
AGTCACCTTATCCATTGTAAAAAAGCTTGCCTTTGACAGTTTTTTTGTTGTGCATAAAATTCACTCACTAATCGAAAAAAAATTTATTTTCCTATTGACTTTTGATAGTTGGTCTCACCGTCAAAGATAATGACGGTCACCGTAGGTGACTTTGCGTAGCAAAGTGAGTTGACCATAGCCCGCCGAAGGCGAAAACTAAAACCCCCGAACGCAAAGACGAATCCCCGCCCTATTATATCTTAAAAAATCATTATATTACATCTATATTATGCTATCCCAAATATACTTTTTTATGTAACGTCGCAAGCATTTTGAATATTCTCAACAAATATAAAAATTTGTGACAACAAAAAAATGACAGGAACCCCTCCCTGTCATTTTCCATTATTACCCCAACGATTTTACGTACTTATTGACTCATTTAGTATATTCTATATTTGTGATATATATGTGATATTTTTCACTTTTTTATTTCGGTATTTCAATAACAAAAGTCATTCCTTTTTCTTGCCCCGAGTCGGTATCATTTCTACAATACGCACACCCCTCATGCTTTTTGGCAATCGACTTCACAATGGAAAGCCCCAAACCATGCCCGTTGACATCTCTCGTCCTCGCCGCATCTATCGTATAGAAGATATCAAATATTTTTTTATGCTCTTCCTCTGCTAACTGCACCCCCGTATTGAACACTTCCATAGAAACAATCCCCTCGTTTTCCTTGATAGAAAAATGAATCCGCTTGCCATCGCCATATTTCATTGCATTCGATATATAATTATACATACTCTGCACAAGCGAATCTTCATTCCCATAAATTTCAATTTCTACAATATCCGTTGTGAATTGAATGCTTTTTTGCTCCATCATCGGTGCAAACGTAGCCGTTATTTTTTCACCAATATCCCTCGTTGCCACGGCTTCTCTTTCGTATTCTTGCACATTAGACGACAGCTTCGAGTACGTCAGCATATCTTTTATGAGTCCGTCCATGCGATCGCATTCATTGATAATCAAAGAAAGGTATTCCTCTTCTTTTTCTTTCGTATCCGCTACCCCATAATGAATCCCCTCGGCATACCCTTTGATGACTGCCACAGGTGTTTTCAACTCGTGCGACACATTGCGAGACAATATCTTTTGGAATTCAACTTCCCCTTGGAGGGCTTGTATATTTTTTTCAAGCTCTGACGATAAAAAATTAATGCTCCCAGCCAACGTCCCCAATTCATTTTTTGATTGACTCTCAATTTTTTCACTAAAATCAAGGTTCGACATTTTTTTTGCAACTTCATTGATTTGAATGATCGGTTTCGTAAACTTCTTAGAAAAATACATCGTAAATAGTCCACCCATAATGAGGGCAACAATCCCTGATATCATATAAAACTGGTTCATCATCGATATATTATCTGCCACAAAATGCAACGGTCTTGTCAGTACAAGGTAATCCCCCGAACTCATTTTCGACATGTATATAATCAAACTATATTCGCTAAAATTCGGAATTTCATTCGTTGTGATATAGAGATATCCATTTTCGATTTCCTCTGGATAGTCTGCAATCAACGTACCGATCAAACCTTTTTTGTCATCCATGCTGATTTCTGTATCGCCAAATGCCCCGTACGATGTCGCAACCGTTCTGATATTTTCGTCGACAACTTCAATCGTGACTTGGTACGCTCGGTCGAGGTCAAACAATCTGCGGTTGCTATCTGGCCCATGCATTGCCCGTCTTGCGTGCGTGCCTGCTTCGTCAAAGACTTCTTCATTACTACTAATATAATATTGCTCTAAAAATATATTGTTCAAAACGATACTGACACCATTGACGAGAACGAGCAATCCACAAAACAACATGAGCAAATATGCATAAATGCTCGTTTTCATAACTGCACCTGCGGGATGAATTGATACCCCACACCACGCACAGTCTGAATGTATTCACCACAAACACCTAATTTTTTACGCAACATTTTGATATGTGTATCGACTGTACGCACGTCACCATCGTAATCGAATCCCCATATTTGTATGAGAATTTGGTCTCTCGTCAATACCTTTCTCTGGTTGGCAAGAAAGTACTCAAGGAGCAAATACTCTTTGTTATTGAGTTCTATTTTTTCGCCGTCCGAGGTGATTTCTCGTGTTTCATTGCAAAAAGAAAGCTTACCAATTTCTACGGCTTTCAACAGTTCTTTTTGTGATTGTTTCAATAAATTTTTGATTCTAGCAATCAAAATCGGATACGAAAATGGTTTCGTAATGAACTCATTCGCCCCTGATTTTAAGCCTTTCAACTCATGCGATTCGTCGCCGAGTGCCGTCAACATCATAATCGGCACATCGCTAAATTCTCGAATCGATTCCAACACTTCCCAACCCGTATACCCAGACATCATGACATCTAAAATACATAGATCTATCGTGCTATCTACATTTTTTGGTTGGTCAAAAAAAATGTCAAGGGCTTCTTGCCCATCACTCGCTGTAATCGGATTGTATCCTTGTTTTCTGACGATATCACTCAACAGTTTTTGCATCACCAAATCGTCTTCTGCAATTAAAACATTTATTTTCATTATATGCCCCTCCTTAAATCATAAGTGCATAGGAACATTTTTATATGCAACAGATTTACGGCGGTGAAATCGCCCAAAATGGCCCACCGGCACCAGCGTAATATTTCGCTTCACCAAGAATCAATTGTGGATCCCATGGTGCTTGGCTATACCCCAAACTTTGGGAGTCACCCACAAGTACCATACCGTCTTCTGTTATATCTCTTAACACAATAAAATGTCCTGCACTTGAAAATGTACCTGCACCCATCAGTACAACAACTAAATTGCCTTGTTCAATTTCTAAAATCAACTCTTCTTGCGTTGGGTAAAGCAAACTTTTTACACCCAAGCCAAACGCTTCAGCGGCAGCTGGTATCAATTCATGATGCGAACCGCTATTTTGTGCAAAATACCCATTTGCATACGACCATTCCGCCATATCAGTTGGTAAAATATCTTGCTGTAAAAAAGTAGATAGCACCATAGAAAGCACCGTTGGCCCACAGCCATATGGCCCCATCAGGTTGCCCATAGCGTATTCCTCATCTTTCCACGGCTCCTCCGTTTGGTTATAATAGACCAAATCGTGTTCGCCTTTTGTCGATAGAAATACGTCTGATGCAAATATTTTTGCTTGGCTCATTGCCAAAAGGGCTGCGGCTGCTTCGGCTTCCGCCTCGGCTCTTGCTTTTTCAATGGCAAGTTGTTCTGCTTTTTTCTCTGCCACAATGCGGTCGTGTTCTGCTTTTCTTTCCATAGCAGCAGTTTGGATTTTTTCCGTCGTGACCACCAGATGCTCTATTTCGTCCGCAAAATTTTGCTTTACATTAGAAAAAGACGCCACAGTTGCGATATGACGTTGTTCCATAAAAGCCGTAATTTGCGGTGTACTTACCCCCAGAAAAAAGAGGCAAATCATCAACAAAAAAAGCATCAAAGTAAGTGCAAAACCAATATATGCCACCCATACCCATATTTGTTTTTTTTCACTCATAATTTCATCATCCCATTCATTCGCTACTTTTAGCCTTCTTTTTAGAATCTAAAAGGTCGCTTTGCATTAAAGTCAATATCTGAATGTACCCTACTATTGCGTAGTGTAATCACTCTTTTTTTCATCAAGTCAACAAATTCTTGTGCGTGTGTTGAAATCACCACAGTAATCCCGAGTTGATTGATTTCATCGAAGAGTCTCATGATATCCCATGCAGAGTCGTAGTCTAAATTTGCCGTTGGCTCGTCTGCCAAAATCATTTTTGGATTGTTAATCAAGGCACGGGCAATATGCACTTTGAGACGTTCACCGCCCGAGAGTGTTTCAGGAAATTGATACATCTTCCTCTCCATGCCCACGAGTCCCAAAGCACGTGGCACAGTTTCGCCTACTTCCTTTTCGTCCGCCCCCACAACAAACATCGCCAAGGCCAAATTATCGAATACATTTCTGTCCTCAAGGAGTTCAGTTTTTGCATCAATGACACCGAGCAAACGTCTATAATACGGCAGACTTTTTCTCTGAAGTGAACCAATATTGAGCTGAAAGACAGTAATTTCTCCAGAAGAAGGTTCAATTTGTTTCGACAATAATTTCAAAATTGTACTTTTTCCCGTTCCTGTTTTGCCTACCAAAAAGACAAAATCGCCATCAGGAATCGAAAAAGTCATATGTTCAATTGCAGCACAATCTTCGTAATATTTAGATACGTCTTGAAACTCAACCAAGAAATTCTCTCCTCTCAATTTTTAGACCGACTACTTACGGAAATAGTATACCACGAAACTCGTCTTATGTACAGTCAAATGCAAGGAAAATGAACAAAAATTAATTTTTACATTGCATTTTCTGGTGTTTTGTGATAAACTGGTGAAATAAGTATAAGCTGACCTTGCCCTTATAAGGAGTGATTTTATGAACATCGGATTTACGCCACAAGAATTTTCCACAATCTCCCCGACGTACAATACGCAACTCAATACTGGTACAGGCATCATAAATCCTGCAACGGGCAAGGCGGTTTCTTCCGTCGAAAGTATGAACGAAATCCGAAAAACAGGTGCGAATGAATGTCAAACTTGTGCCGATCGGAAATACGTCGACGGTTCAGATGACCCCGGTGTATCTTTCAAAACTCCTGCCAAAATTGCACCCGACGAATCCCTCGTCAAAGTGCGTTCACATGAGTACGAGCATGTACATCGTGACCGAGCAAAAGCCGAAAACGAAGGCCGTGAAGTGATCAGTCAAAATGTGAAACTCAACAATGCAATTTGCCCTGAGTGTGGTTGTGTGTACGTTTCAGGCGGATTGACTACGACCGTTTCACAAGAAAAGCCAGAACTCACAAGATCCGAAGAGTTGAGAGAAGCCTTGCTTGCAAGTGGTATGGATATTCTTGGGGAAAACGTAGATGTCTATGCATGATAAAAATAAAACGGAATATCAAAACAGGATTGTCGCATTTGGTTGTGTCAATCCTGTTTTTTGAATGGTTTCGTAATATTATTCCCTCAATTAAATTTGGGGCTTTGTAGGGTCGACCTCTGGTCGCCCGTTTCGATAAAACGTTGGTTTTTCGCAATATTTTGTTGCTATCTCAATACCCACCGCCCAAGTCCTCACTACTCAACCCCTCACTCCCTAACTATTG
>JAWXUZ010000136.1:0-5162 GCA_044425835.1 Bacillota bacterium
GCGTAAAAAATTTCAAAAGATTTCGGAATCGTATTTTACTTACAACTACAAAAGGATGGGATTGAAAACAATCCCACCCCAACATTTGACAAACAGCCAGAAAATAGCGACATAGAAAACCCAATTGTTGGAAAAGGAGTTTACAATGTCGCAAATAATAATATAGAAAATTTATCATGAATTTTCTGATGGTGTTTCTTGGTAAATATGGTTTCAATCAGCTACAAAAAGTCAAATTCCCATCTCAATTCCCACATTCAATGCTAATTGAAGTGAACAATCCTAAAATGTCGTCAATCCGTAACTTTTCTTTTTCAGCACCTTTTGCATCGAAAACAGCATTGCCTTTGTCCATCATCAAAAGTCGATTGCCATAATCCACAGCGTACCGCAAATTATGTGTCACCATAAGAGCCGTCAATTTCTTTTCACGAATGACTTTTCCTGTCAATTCCATGATGGTATCGGCAGTTTTTGGGTCAAGTGCCGCTGTATGCTCATCTAAAATTAGAAACTTAATCGGTGTGAGTGTTGCCATCACAAGTGCAACAGCTTGCCTTTGTCCGCCCGACAATGCACCGAGCTTTATCGTCATTTTGTCTTCTAGTCCAAGCCCCAAAATCGAGAGTTGTTCTTTGTAAAATTGTTCTCGCTTGCGTTGTACCCCGAATTGCAAACCGAACGATTTCCCTTTGTTATCAGCAAGAGACATATTCTCAAGCATGGTCAAATTGGGGCTTGTGCCAAAAGATGGATTTTGGTATACACGTCCGATGGTTTCATATCTTTTGTGTTCTGGCAAAGACAAAATGCTCTTGCCGTCAATCGAGATATCACCTTTTTCAATGGGGATCGTGCCACAAATCATGTTGAGCATCGACGTTTTTCCGCTCCCGTTGCTTCCCACAATTGAGAGAAATTCTCCATCTTCCATCGTCAGAGAAAAATCTTCAAATAAAGAAACTTCGCCAATTTCCCCTGAATTGTATATTTTCGTAATCCCCTCAAGCTTTAGCATACGTTTGTCCTCCTTTTTTTCTGTCACCGAGTACGAGTACCACTAAAAATAGTAAAGCAGTGATGAGTCGCAAAAGGTTTGCTGGAAGTCCCATTGTGATGGCAATTTGGATACAAAGTTTATAGAGAATACTGCCAACGAGTACCATACTTGTGCCTTTTACTGATCCAAAACGTTTGAATATTGTCGTGCCGATGATGACTGTCGCTAAGCCGAAAATCATTTGTCCAGTCCCCATTGTGCTAGAAAATGCACGTTGTTCTTGAGCCACGACACCACCGCTTAATGCAACAAATCCATTGGCAATGACGAGTCCCATGATTTTCATTTTCCCTTTGTCTTCTGCTAAAGTCGTAACGAGTGTGCTATTATCACCAACTGCACGAAGGAGTAGACCGTTTTTCGTGTTCAAATACCAATCGAGAACGAATTTCATACCGATGACCAAAATCAGTGATACGAAAAATTTCGTATACATCAGAGAAAATGAGCCAAACACTAGGTTTGTGAGTGGAGCTGAAAAAATCGTGTCGACACTGCGGTCGATTGCAAGGTTTGCCCCTGCAATTTGCAAATTGATAGAGAATAGGGCGGTCATAGTAATAATGCCAGCGAGCAAGTCACGGACACCCAGTTTGACGTGGATATATCCTGTGACAAGACCTGCCAAACAGCCAAAGAAGGTGGCAATCAAAAGCGATACATACGGATCGATTCCTTTGATTAGGGCAACAGCCGTGATGGCTGCACCGAGAGGGAAACTGCCGTCGACTGTCAAGTCGGGGAAATCTAAAATTTTATACGTAATGTAAATCCCGTACGAGAGTAGGGCATAGATGAAACCTTGGGTACACGTACCGACGAGTAAATCGAAATACATCATGATGATTACCTCTTTCTTTGGAAGGTTTGGCTTTTTCAGCATTATTTTTAGTCAACAACGAGCATTCTTTCTTCAATTGAACTTGGAATTTCCAAGCCTTTTTCTTCTGCAACTGTTGTATTCATGTAAATTTCAGATTCAGAAATCGTTTCGTAAGGCATTTCAGAAGCAGCTGATTCACCAGAGAGGATTTTCGCAATCATACCACCTGTTTGCACACCGAGTGCCAAGTAATCAATTCCCGCTGCCGCCACACAGCCGAGTACGACTTGCTCAATTTCACTACCGTAAACTGGAATGCCTGCTTCATCTGTTTTTTCAAGAATCGATGGCAATACGTCTACAACTGTATTGTCTGTCAAGTTGGAAATGGCATCGACACCTTGAGCGATGATATTGTCTGTCGCAAGAAGTACTTCTGATTGTTGCGTCACACCGATAGCCGATAATGTAAAGCCATATTCACCAACGATGGACTCGTATTCTGTGATAGCCGAAACTGAATTTGGCTCGCTCGTAGTGTAGATGATGCCGATCGTTTCTGCATCTGGTTGCATTTCACGAATCAATTGCAACTGTTGTTCGACAGGCAATTTATCGCTTGTGCCTGTCACATTTCCAGAATCAAGATTTGCTTCAACTGGGTCAGTGATGGCTGTAAATACAACTGGAATGTCTTTGTCTTCTGCTGCTGCGTAAGCTGCCATAGCAGATGGGGTTGCAATTGCCACCATCACATCGACATTTTGAGCCGAGAAATTTTGGGCAATTTGTGTAGCTGTTCCCATGTCACTCCCTGCATTTTCATAGGAAAAAGTTAGGTTTTCGCCTTCAACGTAGCCATTTTCTGCGAGTCCAATCAAAATACCTTCACGACAGTTATCGAGTGAACCGTGTTGAGCAAATTGAGAAATTCCAATATTTGCTGAATTGACGGGTGCATTTTCTGGTTCAGTTTCAGTTTCAGTTGCAGTTGTTGATTCCGCTGGAGTGGCACTGCTTTCACTACTATCGCTACTAGAACTAGAACTACTTCCACAACCAACTGCTCCAATTGTCATTGCCAAAATCATTGTCATTGCTACTAATTTTTTCATAATATATTCTCCCTTTTTCTTTTTCAAATTATTGTCTCATTTTGTTACTACATTCATAACTTTTTTGTGCACAAAAAAAGTCTCATTCCAGTTGTATCCATATAGAAAACTATATCAATACAAAAGGGACAAGACTTGTTATATTCCTGCGGTACCACCCAAATTGACGTAAAAACGTCCGCTCATGACTGTACAATCATACAATCTGCAAAGATAACGGATGCAAGCCCGTCGCACACTAGTAACAAGTAATTTGCGTTCATGTCGCCCTCATAAGTCCATTCGTCTATCACTTGGTTGCAATGATTCCACCGTCCACTGCTCTCTTTGAACTAGTTAATAGAGTACTTACTCTCAATCGTAGGTTTTTGTTTATTGTCGAAACCGTTGCTGATTTCTAATTTGATTATAGCACAAGAAAAGGAATTGTCAAGCACTTTTTTTCTGAAATACAATTCCAAAAAAAAATTATTACCATAAGTACAATGTGAGAATGATTGATTTTTATTAGATTTGCCGATAAAAATCGAGGAGTAGAATAGGGTGTTTTTAAAATATTGTGTGTTTTGTTGTCAGAAAAGAACCATGCAATCATATTTTAGGACGTATTGTCAAAATGAAACAATTGACGTGGTATGCGTGGTATGAATTTTATCTATAAAAATTGTGGGCAAATTGTGTTGCTTTTTGGCGGTTTTAGAAGTATAATGTTTTTAGTAGAATAACAATAAAGAATCAGTGATTCTATATGGGGGAGGAGAACATTTATGAGCAACCCTTTGGTTTTGAGTCAATATCGTATTTTGAAATTAATTACATCCAATCAAAAAATAAATTGCTACGTCGCAGAAAAAGCGAGTGGCATGGCGAAAGAATATTATATCGTCAACGAAATTTTCGGTCGCACTTTAATAGAAGAATATATCGTAGAAGTGACGGCAATGACGTCTACTTCGCATGCAGATTTCGTGGAATGTTTCACGCAAGATTCTAAATTTTACGCTATATTTCGCTATGTCGACGGCACGACATTAAAAGAAGCTTTGCAGACGGAAGATATGCCAATCGATTTCCGTTTTACATTGCTAAAAAAAATATTACAAATGATGGTGGAGCATGCCGATTACCCTAATGTAATCAAAGTAAATAACTTGAATACTGAAAATATCGTGTTTGAGGACAATAAAATTCAACCCAATTATAAATTTTTATTTGAAGATGAAACGATTCGTCAACCTAATGCTGTATTTTCTGAAGTGCGTGTCTTGATTAAGCAAATGTTTTCGTTCCATGAAATCGTAAAACAAGCAAAATTAGATACCGTTGTCAACAAGTGCGACAAGGAAGAATATAAATCTTTCCAAGAAATTTTAAAGGATTTGGAAGAGATGCAAGTGCCATCGACTGCCAAAAAAGAATCGAAAACAAAAAAAACGAAAGCAAAAACAGAGAAAAAATCAGAACCGAAAGCCAAAGAAGCGAAAATAAAAGAACCAAAAATAAAGGCAACAATGTCACCAGACAAAAAAAAGAAAGCCAAATTGATTGCAGCAATTGCCATTCCTGTTGTCTTCGGGATTTTTTGTATTGCGGCGGGGTATAATTGGTTGACCTCACGCAACGGTTTGTTAGATGTGTATAACAGTTTTGCCGATGCGGGAGGCGTTGATTTTTACAATCCATCGGAAGAAAAAGAAGATATTTACGTTTCTACACCAGAAAACATACCCGTTGTAGAAATTGAGGAAGAACCTTCAACTGAAATAGAAGAAGAATTGGAAATAGACGAAGAAGAATTGTCTGAAGAACCAGAAGAAGAGGCGTTTACCATACATATTGTGCAACCCGGAGAAAATCTTTCGTCGATTTTGACGGATACGTATGGCAGTATTGCGAGAATGGATGAAGTCATTGCTTTCAATGAAATGCTTACGCCAGGTTTGATTATGCCGGGTGACGAATTGAAAATGCCAGTAGGGGAACCAGGGGAATTTGTGCCACAGGAAGTGACTGAAACTACGACAGAATCAACTACAGAAGCAGAAGTGGAAGTGACTCCAGAACCAGAACCAACTCCTGAAGCGACACCAGCTCCGACTCCTGAAGTGGAAGCAACTCCAACTCCTACTCCTGAAGAAGAAGCAACTCCAGTTCCTACTCCTGA
>JAWXUZ010000137.1:0-5145 GCA_044425835.1 Bacillota bacterium
GTGCTCTTCCGAGCTGGCAGGCGATACACCAGCAAACAATGCGTTTAGCGTGAGACATACGACAAGAAACTTCCCGAGTCGTGAGGGGTCAAAACCGAACAATTCCCAACTTTCAGCAGTGGCATTGATGGACGCAAGATCGGTGGCTGCGACTGCAAGAAATGGCGGAATCTTAACGTCTGCAACAGAATTTGCTGATGGATACGAAGTGCCAAATTACAATTACGATGATACATCTTATCGTGTGCGTGTCTACCAAGGGTACGAAAATCCGAACCAAGGCGAGTTGATTTATGGCCCGAACATCAAAGATTGGCCTGAAATGTCACCACTTGCAGATCATATTTTGCTGAAAGTCTGCTCAAAAATTATGGATGAAGTGACCACAACTGACGAGTTGATTCCATCAGGTGAAACGTCATCTTACCGATCGAATCCACTCGGATTGGCGGAATTTACATTGTCTCGTCGTGATCCGAAGTACGTTTCTCGTACAAAAGCAGTTGATGTCTTGGAAAAAGGACGTATTTCTGGGAAAGATGTCGTGTCACTTGAGGGTGAATTGAAAGAGATTTACAGTAAAATTGCGACGATTTCTCCGAATGTTGTACCAAAAGACATTGAAATTGGTAGTATGATTTACTGTAAAAAACCAGGCGATGGCTCAGCGAGAGAACAAGCGGCATCTTGCCAACGTGTCATAGGTGGTTTGGCGAATATTTGTGAAGAATTTGCAACGAAACGCTACCGCTCAAACGTGATGAACTGGGGTATGTTGCCATTCCAAATGAAAGAAACACCAAATTTTGAAGTAGGCGATTATATTTACGTACCGAATGTTTGGTCGATTTTTGAGGGCGATATGCAAGACATCAAAGCGTATGTAGTGAATGATAAAATGGAGGAAATCACGCTCTACATTGCGGAAATGACTCCTGAAGAAAAAGCGATTGTAAAAGCGGGGTGCTTGATCAATTACAATAAACAAAAAGGCTAAAGTGATTTTATGAACGTGTTTCAGCGAATCAAGAATTATAGTAAGCAACACAAATATCAAAGTGTGGGAGTTGATATGGTCGATTAAAATAAAAAATATTAAATCCCAACACTTCAAATTGGTGTGTGCTTGCGTGAGCAAAAAATAAAAGTTTACTCGATTTTTTCAAAAATCGCAGAGTGTGAGACAGCGTCTCACGGTCTTTCTCTATTTTTTTGTGAATACTTTTAAATTTAAATCGTGACTACTGATTAATATAAAAGTGCTGTTATATCAATGTTTCCAAGCACTTTTATTCAGTTTGTCTGCAAGGGTTTTCCTATAAAACACTCAAAACCTTTGCAGGTATAATTTTCAATAAACGCTAAAGTGAGCAAAAAATAAAGTTTTGATCCAACTTTTTCAAAAGTAGGCAGAGTTTGAGACGGAGTCTCAAGGTTTTATCTCTTGATTTTAGAATCTTTCACTTAATCAGCAGTCATTAAATCACTATACCCAACTACAAATAAAAAATCAGCAGTTTCCTCATATCGGGAACTGCTGATTTTTCGTTATATTCCATTATTCTCTATCGCCCCAAAGACCTTCGACATCAGTCAAATCTCTAAGCCCGAACATGAATTTTTCCACCATACGAGCAGGGTTATAAGAATGTTTCGCTTTTCTCATGCCCTCAAGTCCCATATCTTCTTCACGGTTGATCCACTCTACATCACTACATTCGTGAAGTACGTATTGTTGGTTGATCATCGGGAAAATGCCCTCAATCATATAATCCGCTTTTTCAATATGCACGAGTTGCATATCCTTAGTCAAACGCTCGCCAATCGTAAATGCAACGAGACGATTTTCAATATAAATTGCTCCGCCAACCAAATTCAATTCGTCCATATGATCCAAAGCAAGCAATACAGATTCTCTTTCTTCAATCAATCCTTGGTCAACTTCGCCATCTTTTTCTTCAATCCATTGGTCATAAAGACGAATGCAATCATCAATCATAGAAGAATCGATTTTTTTGTATTCATATTCAGGGTATAATATATTGAATTTATTAATATGATTGCGTTTGCCATGCAATTTTTTTCCTTTGAGTGTCGCAAGACTTTCTTGTGCATACACGTAGTCCCAAGCGATATCCGTAGGGATTCCTACGAGTTCAGGACAAGCCTCACGAATCATGGAAGCAAACGGTTCGCAAACTGAACGAAATGTCGGCTCCACACCGAGTTTTTCCATGTGTCCAACAGCTGTAAACAATGCACAACGATACGTATATTGTGTATCTTTTTTTGGTATAGGTGCCCAAAAATACGCTGGCACACCATCGAAAGTCAAGCGAATGTAGAGAAAATTATTTTTTTCTGCATACTGCATATTGCCGTCGCCACCCCAAATGAATAAGTTGGCGAACGAAAGGTCAGAACATTCTGCTTCCCAAGGTTTTGTGTAACTTTCAATCAATTCTTTGTCCGCAATTGTGATTGGTTGAAATTGTAATTCTGAATTATATACTTTGACGTCTATGGCATCAAAGCAACTACAAGTTTTATTTTGCATTTTTTGATCCTCCGTTGTTGTGTGTGATTATTAATATTCATCTATGATATAACATATGCATTTTTTGAATATTTTTTCTAAAGTGATAAAATCTGTTTCGTTGTAAATTTCTATGCAATTTTCTCGTTTTACCGTTTCATACCCGATAAGAACACCTAAAAATTTTCCGCAATCCATCTTGCAAGTAGGGGCGGTTTCAGTGAGATTGCCTTTCATATCGAAAACACCATTATTTTCAGGAATGACACGATCAACAAGTGCTATCGAAAGGTCACAATCCAAATCTAGTGATTGCAAAAGTAGTGAGATATTGACACAACCAGCAACGCCTTTTTGTTTGTATTCTAGGCGGTACGGTAAGTGGTCGAGTTGTAGATCTGGCGGTAATTTCAGTACTGCTGTTCTGTCTTTTGCATGTGAGAGTAAGCATGAAATCAATTCGTTGTAGTAGTCTTTTTTTGCAACACATTCCGCCGTAAACAATTTTTTATCTGCTCCATCGACTTCATAAAAATAAGCATAAGCAACAAGTTCATCTACCTTGGAGAGAATAGCTTCGCTAGAATTAGAATCATAATACTTCGGTTCTGCAATACATGTTTCTTCAAATAGAGCGAAACAACGAGCAGAATCGGCACGGTAATCTTTCCATTTTTTTGCAAATTCTTCTTTTGTACGGGCAATGATTCCGCTGTAGCTTGAAGTCATCTCCTCAGTGTAGAATTTATGCAAAAAATTAATAGAATCTACAGTAGGAGCAAGCAGTTTGCTTTTCAAATTTGGTTTCTGTGAGGGGTACAATTCTTCTTCTGCACCACATTTGAGATAGAGTGCATCTGCTACAGGGTAATGTCCGAAAGAAAAATAACTCTCTAAAACTGCGGGGGTATGCACTGCAATCACGAAGTCTTTCTCGTATAAATTCTGCATGGCATACGTGAAAATTTGTTGCATATAGCCCTTTTTTCTGTGGTCGGGGTGTGTACAAACACCGCAAAGCATGGTTGCTTTTACAGGAATTCCCCTCACCATTACAGTATAAGGTACGGCTTGCATGGTGCTGACAATCGTACCATTTTCTGCTAAAACGACTGCATATTCAGGGTAGAACCGATCGGAAAATAGCCAATCACAAAATGCATCTGAATCAGCAAAACAAGTCTTCCAAAGTCTATAAAAATCTGGAATATCGTCTTTTGTTGCGATTCGTACTTCAATTTTTTTTGCTTCTTCCAATATATTCACCCAAACCTTTGACTTCTAAAAATTACTATATACTTATTGTACTCTTTTCAATTAGAAAAGTCAACTAAGAATTATTCTTATATAATAATTAATTTTTGAATAATGACTATATCTACTAAATATTTTCTGTATTTCTTGAAAAATTACAGCCCTCTGTCCATATTTTCTTAAATGCTGAGGGGAGTGCATACTCATTTTGTATAGTTTCCATTGTTTTCCATACGAAATTATTTTCGTTTACATCATGACATTGTATAAAATAGCCCTCCATATGCCACTCAATATGAGTGAAAATATGTTTTTGGAGAGTCATTTTTTTGATGTCTGCTCCGAAAATTCCGAAATCTTGTAGGGCTTCTAGTGGATTGACGTCACTAGTCGTATTTGGCAATTGAAAGAGTCCTTTCAAAACACCTTTTTCAGTGCGTTTTTCTATGGCAATTTGATTGTCATGCACTATGAAAAATACATTCATATAGACTTTTGTGCGGGGCTTCTTCTTACTTTTTACAGGCAACTGATCCGTCAATTCCTGCTGATATGCATAGCAAAAAGAGGAAATAGGGCAAGAAAAACACCTCGGAACACCATTGGGAATGCAGACTGTCGCACCCAATTCCATCAAAGCCTGGTTGAATTCGCCGGCATGGTCTGGTGGCAAGTAGCGGAGGATTTCTTCCGTCCATGCTTTTTTCGTTTGCTCAAGGGCAATGTCACTCGTGTCGCCTGTCACTCTAGTCATCACACGCAATACATTGCCATCGACTGCTCCGTAGGGCAAGGAAAAAGCGATGGAAGCAATGGCTCCGGCGGTATATGTTCCGATGCCACTTAATTTTTTCAGTGCCTCATAGTCCGCTGGCAACGCACCGCCATGTCGCTCCATGAGTTCTTTGGCGGCCTTTTGCAAATTTCTTGCTCGACTATAATACCCTAAGCCTTCCCATAATTTCAGTAAAATATCCTCGTCAACTTTTGCCAAATCTTCTACAGTTGGTAAAAGTTTGATGAATCTCTCGTAATAACTCTTGACGGTTTCGACTCTCGTTTGCTGTGACATAATCTCTGAAACCCAGATAAAATAGGGGTTTTTCGTGTTTCGCCAAGGCAAATTTCTGTCTGCTTTGCAATTGTCATACCATAGTAGCAAATGCGTTGCGAATTGTTTTTTTTCATTGTTTTCCATACATCACCTATGTTTATCAAAAAAGGATTGTCGCACTAATCACCATTGGAATCGAATGTTGTCACTACACTTTGATTTTTGTGCGTTTCAGAGTGTTTTATCCACAAAAACGGGCGACCACAGGTCGCCCCTACATCAGGATCTGAAGAGCACACGG
>JAWXUZ010000138.1:0-5103 GCA_044425835.1 Bacillota bacterium
GAACGTTATAGTACCCCCCCCCCGGCCCCCATAACGCTTCATTGTTATCACAAAAGGCATATACTTCTATATCAAAATAGTTTAACAATTCATAAAATTTTTTGCCCATTTCCCCAGCTCCCCAGAGTACAACTTTATGAGTTTTATATGTTTCAAGCAATTCTGCAGGGGACATTGAAAATATTGGTATCATATATTTCTCCTTTATCTAAACTGATTGACTATTACAACAGTACTTCAATTATATATATCGACAATGATTATAGATATTTAAGGGGTCTACTCACTTTGCAAGCAAAGTCAGCTTCGCTGACCGCCAATGGTCATCACTTTTCCTTCGGAAAAGCCACCTTCGGTGTCCGCCCCATCTTCGGCGTTGGAGGATTGTATACTAAAACAGAACAAAAAACTACACAGCGAACCGTGTAGTTTTCTAAAACTTCTATTCAAGCTTTGACTGCATTTTCAATCCAATGAATTAGCCAAGCAATTCTTTCGTATCTCTTGCAATCACCAATTCTTCATTTGTAGGGATCACATATACTTTGAGTGCAGAGTCATCAGCAGAAATTTCCATTGCTTCTCCTCTTAAGCTATTTTGGTAAGAATCAATATGCACACCAAGGTAACCAAGGTAATCACAAATCAAACGGCGAGTAGGCCCTGAATTTTCACCCAAACCAGCAGTAAATACGATGGCATCGACACCATTCATCGCTGCTGCGTATGAACCTACAGTTTTTGCTACTTTGTATGCGAATACGTCCAAAGCAATTCCCGCTCTTTCGTTGCCGTGTTCACTTGCATCTTCAATGTCACGGAAGTCACTTGATACACCAGAAAGACCGAGTACTCCTGACTTTTTGTTCAAGATTTCGTCCATATCGAGTGGAGATAATTTTTCTTTTTCCATAAGGAAAGTGACAACAGCAGCGTCAACGTCCCCTGCACGAGTCCCCATTACAAGACCTTCAAGTGGCGTAAAGCCCATAGACGTATCGATGGATTTTCCGTTTCTGATTGCACAGATGGAACCACCATTTCCTAAGTGACAAGTAATGATTTTCGATTGAGTGTAAGGTTTGCCAAGCATTTTTGCTGCTTCTTCAGAAACGAATCTGTGGCTTGTGCCGTGGAAACCGTATCTTCTGATGCCGTATTTTTCATAATATTCATAAGGTACAGCGTATAGGTATGCTCTTTCTGGCATTGTTTGGTGGAACGCAGTGTCAAATACAGCAATTTGTTTGATTCCAGGAATTACAGCATCACAAGCTGCAATCCCAATCAAGTTTGCAGGGTTATGAAGTGGAGCAAGTTCACAACAACGTTCCACTGCATCGAGTACTTCTTGAGTGATTACAACAGAGCTTGCAAAGTGTTCCCCACCATGCACGACACGATGACCCACTGCTGTGATTTCTTGCATATTTGCAAGTACACCATATTCTGGGTTTGTGATTGCATCAAGCACCATTTTGACTGCTGAATTATGGTCGTCCATGTAAGTTTCAAACACTTTGTCATCTTTTCCAGTTGGTTGATGTTTGAGTTTTGAACCCTCGATACCGATTCTTTCGCAAAGACCTTTTGCAAGTACAGATTCATCTGCCATATCGAATAGTTGGTATTTCAAAGAGGAACTGCCACAGTTTAATACAAGAATTTTCATTTTATTTTCTCCTTTTCATTTTGTTCATTTTTATAGTAATGGGTAATGTGATGCACATCGATTCAGTACTGTCAAATACGCATGACACCTTAACCGCTCCAATACAAATTCACCTACGCATTATAGGCATCCTTATGTAGGGGCGACCTGTGGTCGCCCGATTGCAGTGACTTCACCAGCAGTCAACTATATAAAACGATGACACAACACGGTATCTTAACTTAGTTTGACATGACTTGTGCTTGCACCGATGTCAAAGCAACGACTGCCACAATATCATTTGCGGAACAACCACGAGAAAGGTCATTCACAGGTTTTGCAATCCCTTGGAGTACAGGACCAAATGCTTCTGCTTGTCCAAAACGTTGTACCAATTTGTAGCCAATATTTCCAGCATCAATGTCAGGGAATACCAAAACATTTGCTTTGCCAGCAACAGGGCTTGTTGGTGCTTTTAACTCACCAACTTCTTTTACGATAGCAGAATCGAGTTGCAATTCGCCATCCAATTTCAAATCAGGATATTTTTCTTTTGCAATTGTAGTTGCTTCCACCACTTTAGTGACATCAGCATGTTTTGCAGAACCGAGTGAAGAATGGCTAAGCATAGCAACTCTTGCTTCTTTTCCAACAAATGCTTTGTAAGATTTTGCAGAATCGCCTGCAATGCAAGCCAATTCTTGTGGATTTGGATTTTGATTTAAGGCACAATCAGCAAATAACAAGATACCGTCATCGCCATACTCTTTTGTATTTGTGACCATAATAAAGAAAGAAGATACGAGCTCAGTTCCAGGAGCTGTTTTTAGAATTTGAAGTGCAGGGCGAAGTGTATCGGCAGTGGAGTGGATTGCTCCTGAAACCATGCCATCAGCAATGTCCATTTTCACAAGCATAACACCAACGAACATAGAATCATCAAGAAGCAATGCCCTTGCTTGGTCTTCTGTCATACCTTTGCTTTTTCTAGCTTCTGCTAGAAGTTTCACCATTTCGTCCATTCTTTCATACGATGTTGGGTCAACGAAAATGGCTTTCGATACGTCAAAACTGCCCGCCGCTTCGATGATTTTTTCTTTGTTACCGATTAAAACGATGTTTGCAAGGTCTTCTTTCAAACATTGTGCCGCTGCCTCTAAATTACGAATTTCGTATGATTCTGGGAGAACGACTGTTTTTTTGTTGCTACGTGCTTTTTCTTTTACTGTGCTTAAAAAATCCAACGTGACTACCTCCTTAAAAATAACTTAAATAATATGGTTTTGTTTCATAACTCAAACCTTAAACAATGAATTGCTATGTACAATACCATTATAAACAATTTTTCTCATATACACAAGTATAACTTTAGAAAAATTTCAAAAAAGTAGAATATTTTAATACAAAAAGGGGACTGTTGCAGGTACAACAGCCCATTTTTGTATCATTATTTATGCATTATCCATTGATGCCAATGACTTGTGTCGCATCGTCCCAAGTCACTTCGATGTCTAATTGTTCGCAAATGTCACGCAATTTGAAGTATGTGTTGCCTTCGATTACGTACGCTGCAAGAGAAATCGGTGCACCCTCTAACAAAAGTTGTGATGAACTTTGGCTTGCAGATTTTGTAAGTCCACTAGCAGGTGCCATTTCTCCACCCGCAACAGTGTATGCTTGTCCTGGCAAGAGGTTGATTGCTTTTTGCTCACCGTCCCAAGAAACTTCAAATTGTTTGCCCGTGCCGTTGAAAGCAAATGCCAAGTCACGCAATTTGAAATAGTTGCTACCCTCAATTAAGTATGCATCGAAATCGGTTGCTTGTCCATTGACTGTCACAAGAGAAGTTGTTGATTTTGCTGATTTGTATACAGCTTCTGTTACTTCAGTTTCTACTTCTACCACTTCTTCAGTTTCTACTTCAGTTTCTACTTCTTCAGTTGCAGTTGGAGGAAGTACTGGATTTGTAGTCACAGGGTGAAGTAGTGGATTTTGAACGACATAATTTACCCAAGTATCATCTTCCACGACACGAGCAATGATATGACCGTCTACAAATTTAGTTCCAGAAATCGGTTGTGTAAAGCCTGTAAAATCAATGACTACAGCTCCTGTTTTGTCAATAAATTGTATCGTATCACCAAGTGTTACATATGCGAGTCCTTCGGAAAAATTCATTGCATCTTTATAAATGAAAGGGGTAACTTCTGCTCCTGTTTGGTCGATATAGCCCCAAGTTTCATTGTCTTTGCTTACAGCAACGAGTCCTTCAGAAAAGCTTCTCGCATTTTCATAGATACATGGAATGACTTCTGCTCCTGTTGCGTCGATAAATCCAGCTCTATTATCTTTCACGACCATAGCAAGACCTTCGGAAAAATCCCCACCAAATTCATATTCAAAAGGAATGACTTCTGCTCCTGTTTGGTCAATGTATCCAGTCATGCCATCTTTGACTACCACCGCAAGACCTTCTGAAAACACACCTGCATTTTCATAAAGATTTGGAATGACTTCTGCTCCTGTTTTATCAATGTATCCCCAAAGTACAGCGTCATCACTGGCAACTGCTAAACCCTCAGAGAAATAGCTAACACCATCGTAAATAAAAGGAATGACTTCTTTGCCTGTTTTGTCAATGAATCCAGCTTTGCCTTCTGCATTCCATACACCGACAACATCTTCTGCAAAGCCCCAATACGCAATGCCTGTATAGATACAAGGAATGACTTCTTTGCCTGTTTCATCTATAAAACCAATCAAACCTTCTGCATTTTTGACACCTGCCATCCCTTCAAGGAAATTATAGACGCCACCATATGGATAAATAAAAGGAAAGACTTCTTCCCCTTTCATATTCAAAAATCCGCTTGTTGGTGTGTCATAATGTGCCACTGCCATAAGCCCTTCTGAAAATTCCCATTCTGCTTCATATGCCACCTCGAGAGGAATGACATTTGCCCCAAACATTGTTGTAGTAGTTTGTGCATATACTTCGTTGATTCCAAAACCAAGAGGTGCTTCCGTGCATACTGCACCTGAACAAATTGCAAGCGTTGCTAGGATCGTTGCAAATAATTTCCGTTTCATAAATAGCCTCCTTAAAATGTAAATAGATACGATATAAAATTACAATAAAATTGTATCATGATTATATGATATTGTCAATAATTTTAAACAATATATATTACTTTTCATAAAATTACATATAAAAACAACTCTCATAGTTTTGCAACTATCGGAGTTGTTTTCATTAATATAACGTAAATGTCATTGTCATTTCTTGTCAGTTATGATACCCTTGTTTGACACTTGTACAACTTAAAATCCGCCCCAAAGCCTACGAAAAGGCTATTTTTTTGTCAAATTTTTCATTTTTACTTGCACAATATTACACAATATGATATAATGTAGTATGGAGGTGCAAAAATGAGACTACAAATTACATCATC
>JAWXUZ010000029.1:0-27411 GCA_044425835.1 Bacillota bacterium
AAATACAATGCGTAGGGGCGACCTGTAGTCGCCCGCCCTCGATAAAACGATAATTCCAGCAATATCTAGGGTTAGGGCTTTGTTCCTACTGATGGCTAAATTACAATGCGTAGGGGCGACCTGTGGTCGCCCGATCGACAACGAAGTTGTCGCATCTCTGCATACATTGTATAGAACTACATTTTTTCGGCTATGATTTCATTATCAAAAAGAAATGGGGATTGAGATATGAAAAAAAATGATATGAACTGGACAACAAAAGTAAAGACATTATGGGAAAAAGAGAAATACCACTGGTGCGGTGCAGTCATCGTCGGCGTGATCTTCACCTCTGCCTTTTCTGCCTACCTCGGGCAGAATTATGCCCAAACCATTCAGACAGGAATTGCTGATAAAGTCGTGCGGTTTCATGTCCTCGCCAACAGTGATTCTCCCGATGACCAAGCGTTGAAACTGAAAGTACGAGATAAAATCCTTGATACCTACGGCGACACTCTCTCGCAATATGAAACGAAAGAAGAAACACTAGAAGGTTTGACCGCATTGAGCGAAGAAATTTGTGAAGTGGCACAACTCGAAGTGTATGAAAATGGGTATGAATACCCTGTTGCCGTGTCGCTCGTACAAGAAGATTTCCCGATCAAAACGTATGAAGATGTCGCCTTTCCATCGGGTGTATACGATGCCTTGCGTATTGAAATCGGTGTATCTGATGGGGAAAATTGGTGGTGCGTACTCTATCCGCAGATGTGCTACGTCGATGCCACATGGGGCTACGGCACAACAGAAAGTAGCGACCGTTTGGAGTCTACCTTATCCGAAGAAGAATATCTCGTAGTTTCTGCCTTAGAATCGGAAGAAGCACTGCCAAAAATTAAATTTAAAATTGTTGAGTTTTTTCAAAATATGAAATGAAATACATTTTAAGAGGAGGGATTTGATGAAAAAATGGTTAAAAAAAGTATTTCTTTGGGGTGGCACCTCACTCGTTTTTGGTGCTGTGGGCTATATTTTGGGAGCCGCCACACCTTTGGTCAGTTGGGGGACTCGTGGTGATTTGGTCTTGCAAACGCAACAAAAATTGCAACAACTTGGGTATTATCGCCTCATTCCAGATGGAATCTACGGCGAAAAAACATACGAAGCCATCATGGCCTTTCAGCGAGCAACCGGACTGCGAGCCGATGGCATAGCCGGCCCTGATACGCTCCTTTACTTAGGCATTACGCCAACAGGTACACCCTCACAAACACCATCCACAGCAATACGGACCACCGAATCAGAGCTGTTTGCACTGGCCTCCATCATTCATGGGGAAGCTAGAGGCGAACCGTACGAGGGGCAAGTGGCAGTCGGAAAATCAGTCATACTAAGATAAATTGGAAAGACCTTGAATTTCTAGGGTTTTCAGTTTGTCTTATTTTTTTGTTGAAACTGCAAATGAAGGTGGACAACTGTGGCATGGATTGAAAGGTTCTGGCAGTCTTATTTTTAGTCGAATAAGGAACTCGTTGTGGTTTAGGAAAAGAAAAGGAGTGAAACGAAATGAAAGTGATAGCAGTCGTCAATCAAAAAGGTGGTGTCGGGAAAACGGTCAGCACCGTCAATATTGCAGTTGGACTCGCAAGGAAAGGAAAGCGAGTACTGGCAATTGACCTCGATCCGCAAGGCAGTCTCACTGTGAGTTTTGGGGAGAAAGATCCTGATAGCATTCCCATCACTGTGAACAACATTTTAGAAAATATTATGAAAGACATTGAATTTGATGTCAGTTATGCAGTGATGGAGCATAAGGAAGGCATTCAGTTCGTGCCGTCAAATTTACAACTTGCTGGAGTGGACATGCAGTTGATGAACTCAATCAGCCGTGAATCCATTCTGAAAGAATACACCAAGCGAATAGCGGAACGATACGACTACATTGTCATTGATTGTTCGCCGTCACTCGGTTTATTGACTGTCAATGCGTTGGCGTGTGCCGATGAAGTCGTGATACCTGTACAAGCACAATATCTTTCAATGAAAGGCATGGAGCAGTTGCTTGATAGTATCAAAAAAATCAAGAAGAAAATCAATATGAAATTGGAGATTGCAGGAATTCTCATCACGATGGTCGACAACAGGACGACTTGTGCAAAAGAGCTGATTCAGGCAATCAGACGAATTTACGACAGGAAAATCAATGTGTTCCAAAGTACAATTCCGATGTCAGTGAAAGTCACAGAAATGAGCATTTCTGGAGAAAGTATTTTTGAATACGATCCACAAGGGAAAGTGGCACAGTGTTACGAAAGTGTCGTTGCAGAACTATTGCTCCATTTTGACGGGGGTGAACAGTGATGGCGAAAAGAAAGTCGATAGCAGACAGCGTGATTTTCAAAAATGTAGATAGTTTTTTCGATGTGACCGATCCAACGAACGCAGACGAAAAGACGATATGTGACATTCCAATCAGTGATTTGTATCCATTTCAAAATCACCCATTTCAGGTGCGAGATGATGATGAGAAGATGTTGGAGACGATGGAGAGTATCGAAAAGCAAGGGGTCATTTATCCCATTATCGTTCGCCCACGAGAGGGACAAGATGGGTTCGAGATAGTCGCAGGACATAGAAGAACGAGGGCTTGTGAGTTGTTGGGGCTTGCGACTGTGCCAGCAATTATCAAGAAATTAGATGATGAAGAAAGTACGATTGTGATGGTCGATAGCAATATCCAGAGGGAAGAATTGTTGTGTAGCGAGAAAGCGTTTGCTTATAAAATGAAGTTGGAAGCGATCAAGAGGACAGCTGGCAGACCGAAAAATAATTGTGCCCAAGTTGGGCACAATTTCAATGGCAAAAAATCTGTAGAACTACTTGCAGATGAATCTTCTGATAGTCGAAATCAAATCAAGCGATACATTCGCTTGACGCACCTAATCAAAGAACTACTCGACATGGCAGACAAAAAATCCTTGCCTTTCACGACGGCTGTCTCATTGTCGTATTTGACCGAGAAAGAACAAGGTCTGTTACTCACGAAAATGAAAGAAGTCCGCAAGCCATCGCAAGTCGAAGCAAAGAAACTCAAAGAGGAAAGCATGGCGACAAATGGTGGTTTGACGAATGCATTTATTGAAAAATTGTTGTTGCCTGATTTTTCTAAAATGCAAGCAGTTGAGGAAGGACAAGCCCATAAGCGAGAAATGGCAACGAACCCACTCAAAGGAATGCTTGTAAAAAATAATGTGTTGCAGAAGTATTTTCGGGACGATGTGGCAGAAGAAGAAATCGAAAAAATACTGTTGCGGTTGTTGGAACAATGGCACCAAGCGGAGGAATAGAAAGGAGTTTTGTGTATGAATCATCGTGGAGGAAATGGCTGTTTTGCGATGCCTTATGCGTTGCTTGAAAATAAGAAATTCGAGGGGCTGACGTTGGAAGCAAAAATGTTGTACACTGTTTTACTTGATAAAATTTTCGAGGAGACAGGCGTTTTGTATTACTATAGCAGTGAAATCAAAAAGGAATACGACGTTGCTGTGACTGAAGAAGAAGTGCGTTTTTTGGTACAAAATGAAATGGAATTGACTGCGTTTGTGGAGGAATTGCAAGAGGTTGAACTCGTAAAAAAGATGGTGTTGGTTGATGGGGTATATCGGGCGAGAGTCGTATATTTTGGGGCGGTATTGAAGTGAAAAAGAGGTGAATGTATGTCGAGAAATTTGAATTGTGAATACTACCATGTGGATGAAAGTGATCAGTTTCATTACTTCGTAATGCCGATGTTGATGCTGACGGACGACCGCTTTGACATTAGCTTGGGTGCAAAAGTAGTCTATGGCTTGATGCTCAATCGGTTGAGCCTGTCTCGTAAAAATAATTGGAATGATGAACATGGACGAGTGTATATCGTCTTTCCGTTGGACTCCATTCAGACAATACTAAAGTGCAGTAAAAATACGGCTCTCAAGCACATGAAAGAGCTAGATACAGTCGATGGCATTGGCTTGATTGAACGTCGCAAAACTGGCTTCGGTAGGGCTGATACGATCTATGTCAAAAATTTCAACACAGGCAAGAAAGTTGCGAAGAAAGAAGCATCAGATGATGAGTTCAAAAATTGTACCTATGGAGCAAAAACGGGTCGACTCAATTTTTCTAAAAATGAACACTTTTGCCAAGAAATACAGACTGCAAGTGATGAAATTCCAGAAGAAATGCACAATAAAAAAGTTGATTTTACGGCAATTGACGAGGTAGAAGAAACACACGAGGTACAAAAAATGAACCACTGTGATACAACTGTTGAGCCTGTTGAAGTAGAAAAAGCGAATTGCCGTGGTGCAAAAAGTGAACTTGTCGAGGTGCAAAATTTGAACCTCTATGGTGCAAAAAGTGAACCTGTCGAGGTGCAAAATTTGAACCCTAATAATACTGAATTATATAAACAAGATAGTATTAACAAGATCAGTCAGTCAGATCAGTCTAAAGAGCGACTGACTGATTGGACGGGGGAGAATGTACCTGTGTCGCAAGAAGAACTCAAAGATTTGGTGTCTGTAGATTTTACGAACGAGAAAAATTTGCCTTACCATTACATCAAATTCGAGTACCATAGGCACTTGACACAGGCAATACATATGCTGACTGATTACGAAAATAGCAAAATATATTCCGAGCAAGGAACAGAAGAACAGTCGTATTTCTCGACTGTCCACCTGTTCAACGAGGCTTTGATCAAGATGTTGTCGGCGGAGGGAACGTTTTCTGTGGGGCAAAGGATTGTGACATCTGCGAAGGTGTATGACAAGTTTGTGTCGCATGTCAAAATGCATGAGGATCGGACTGGGGCGTTGCGATTTGAGGTCGATGAGCTGATGATGGAGACGATCGATAGATACCAGTCGGCAAGTAAAAAAGATAATGGGATTAGGTATCCTATGGCGTATATGATGGCTTGCGTGTGGTCGGCAATGGAAGAAGGGAATGCGAAAGTGTGCGATATGATTCGGCGTGATTTTGGGTGATGGGCAAGGGGAAAATGCACTGATTCCGCACGGCAAAGGGGTCACTAAAACGATGACCCCTTTGGAGCTTGCGTAGTTCTATGGGGGAACGATTCGTTCCGTCATGTTCTTGGTTGCTGAAAATTTTCTGTATGGGGAGGGAGCATGGAATGCCGTAAAATAAGCATTTGTCCAAGGGGGTTTCCAAAATGGATACCCCCTTGGAATGAATGGCTACTAGAGTTGATTTCATCACTTAGCAGAGAGATAAGGTGGTCAACTCACTTTGCTACGCAAAGCGGCTTCGCCGTCGCCTTTCATGGCGATGAGGTGGTTTCCAAAATGGAAGGCACCAGTAATTTAAGGTTTATTTTTTGGATATGGCGTTGATTGATTGGTCATGCCCAGAATGTAATCTGTAGACACATTGTAATACAAGGCAAGCTTTATGACAAAACGGCAAGGTATTTCTCTCTTGCCGATTTCATAATTGCTGTAAACTCGTTGGTCGATGCCTAAAATATCTGCGACTTGTTTTTGGACTAAGTCTTTATCTTCTCGTAAATCTCGTAAGCGTTGATAATACATTGTATTCACCTCTGCTATTATTATATCTACTATCAAACAATAGTATTGATTTTACTATCGTTTAATAGTAAAATAGAATGTGAAACAAGGAGGGTGATTTTATGAAATACAAAGTTTGTTCGTTTTTTGGTCACAAGACAATACTAAGTAAGGTTGAAGCTGAGCTGTTGCAACATATTAGACATGCAATCGAAACTTTGAATGTGCAGGAGTTTTATGTCGGGGAGTATGGTGCGTTTGATTTCCTTGCAAAGAAATGCGTTGTCGAATGTAGAAAGGAATTTCCGCATATCAAGTTGTATCTGGCACTTGCTTACATGCCAACGAAAAATACGTTAATTGGCAAGGACTATGACGGCAGTATCTTTTTTGATGGGCTAGAGAGTGGACCGAAAAGATTTGCAATCACGAAAAGAAATCGGATTATAGCAAAGGAAAGTGATGTGATTATTTGCTATGTTGAGAAGAAAAGTGGCGGAGCGTATACTGCTGTCAATCATGCAAAAAATCAAGGGAAATTGATTTTGAATTGTGTGGACAACGAGATTTTTTGAACTGGGGAAAGTATCGAATGCGAAAATTGATATCAACAAGAGTGATTTGTAAATCAATATATTGACATTTGCTTTACATTTGTGTAGAATGGCAGTATGAAAGAGGTGATTGCAATGGCAAAAACAATGGTGAATTTTCGTATAGACGATGAAATTAAGAAAGAAATGGAAGTCGCTTGTCAAGAAATGGGAATGAACATTTCCACAGCGTTTACTATCTTTGCTACGAAAGTGGCACGAGAAAAACGCATACCTTTCGATGTGTGCGTAGATCCATTTTATTCCGAAAGCAATATGAATGCTTTAAAACAATCGATTCATGAAATGGAAAATGGGAAGGTGGTTGTCAAAACGATGCAGGAACTAGAGGAAATGGAAAATGAGTAAATTGTTGTTTACAGAACGTGCTTGGCAAGAATATATTACCTAGCAAACACAAGATAAAAAAACAATCAAAAAAATCAATGAGCTGCTACGAGATATAGAAAGAAATCAATTCCAAGGAATTGGGAAACCTGAACCTTTGAAAAATGATTTGAGCGGTTACTGGAGCAGAAGAATTGACGAAAAACACAGGTTGGTATATAAAGTAAATCATGATGGTATAATTGAAATTTACCAATGCAAAGGGCATTATAATGATTAAAATTTAATGTTGAGCAAGCAAAAGGACTCCCCCGAAAGAAAATCCTTGTGTTTACTTGAGAGATGGAACGGTCTTTTACCGCACCATCTCATCCAGTGGATGACGCCCTGTTTTAGGGCCTCATCTCACCTGATAGATGACTCCCTAATTTGGGGACTCATCTTATGAAATAATTTCCTACGTAAATATAGAATCAAAAAAAGGGGGAGCAAATGGCGATAACAAACATAGTACCAATTCACAAAGGTGACACATCAATCCAAACATATCTCAAAAAGAAAATCGACTATATCACAGATAAAAATAAAACAGAAAATCAAACGTTAGTAAACAGCTATATGTGTGATCCAGACATGGCTGACCTGCAATTTTCAATTTCCAAAGAGAGTTATTTTCGCAACACTGGGCGAACGCAAGAAAGAGATGTCATTGCATATCGCTTGTTGCAGTCGTTCCATGCACATGAAGTCATTCACTCACCGCCAAGATAGGCAGCGGTCGACACAGTCGGCTTTGCGAAGCAAAGTGAGTTGAACACTGAAAATAAAGAGTTGCTAGTGGAAAGGGAAAATGTTGATGCGTTACTTCAGACGGAGCGTGCAGAAAAAGAAAACGCAGAAAAGATTCAAGTGATAAAGAAGCGTAGAGCTCAAGAACGATGAGTCGCATGGTTTATTTTTGAACACGGATGATTTGATAGACCGCTTGATGTTGTAAAACTGAATTGTTCTCTAAAGCATTTATCATAATTTGATGGTAAGTGCTTTTTTTGAAAATCGGATAGTATCGGATTTTGAGGAAGGGTATAACGATTCGTTACCCCCTCACCGCCGAAGAAAACGGCGGTCGCCTTTAGGCGACTTTGCGTAGCAAAGTGAGTTGACCCCCTTGTTTTGCGAAGGGAAGAAAGAAGTATAAAATGATTTATGCCAGTGCAAAGCGATCGTGCGATGAGTCTTTTTTTTAATTTGTCACCAGAAATGCAAGAAGTGAATTTCCATTTTTTAAAAAATTGCTTGTAGATTTTGGTATGTAGATTTTTGCTTTTTGATTTTTAGTGGCAATTTTATTTTCGTTGAATTTTCACTTTTTGATTTTTGGTGGCAATTTTATTTTCGTTGAATTTTTATTTTTTGATTTTTGGCGATAATTTTATTTTCGTTGAATTTTTATTTTTTGATTTTTGGTGAAAATTTTATTTTCGTTGGATTTTTATTTTTTGGATTTCAGTGACCGCAGGGAGGTGTAGCTATTTTGAACGCAGTGAAAAATATTAAAATTTGGCTTGCCAAATTTAGGGGGATTGGGGACGTCCTCACCGCCGAAGAAAACGGCGGACGACGTAGTCGGCTTTGCGTAGCAAAGTGAGTTGACCACTCCCCAACAAGCTACAGCATTTGGCTCGCCAAGTGCCCTGCTTGCATTTTCTGAAACGAACTTATTTTTTTGCCGATTTTAACGTTTTTCATATTTTTTGCCATTTTCGGCATTTTTGCGATTTTTTTGGAAAGTTGAAAAAAGTGAAATTTTCATCTGAAATTAAAACAGGCAATTTTTCAAAAAATGAATTTTGGTGGTGGCGTGGTGATGATTATTTTTTCAAAAAAAGAAAAATCGGTTTGACATCATGAATCAATTATTATAAAATAAGGAAAGGAAGCACACAGTCTGATATGAGGTGGTCTACTCACTTTGCTACGCAAAGCGGCTTCGCCGTCGCCTGTCATGGCGATGAGGTGGTCTACTCACTTTGCTACGCAAAGCGGCTGGGTCAATTCACTTTGCAAGCAAAGTCAGCTACGCTGACCGCCAATGGTCATCACTTTTCCTTTGGAAAAGCCACCTTCGGTGTCCGCCCCTTCTTGGGCGGTGAGGTCTTCGGCGGTGAAGAGCCGTCGCCTGTCATGGCGATGAGGGGGTCAACTCGCTTTACGATGCTGATAGCATATCTTGGTGGTGAACAGGAGAACCGCCCTTTCTTGGGTGGTAGGGAGTTAAAATATGAATGTATATGATATGTACCAAGCCAGATATTTTGCGGAGCAACTTTTACTCAAAAGGGAAAGTGGAAAAATAGAAAATTTGATGGGGACTCTCGCTAGTGCCAAGGTAGACTTGAATCCGCACCAAATAGATGCTGTATTATTTGCGTTCGCCTCGCCTTTATCAAAAGGTGTGTTATTGGCTGATGAAGTTGGTTTAGGGAAAACAATCGAAGCTGGCATTGCAATTGCACAGTATTTTGCTGAAAATAAAAAAAAGATAGTACTGATTGTACCTGCCTCTTTGAGGAATCAATGGTTGGCTGAACTAGATGAAAAATTCGGAATCAAGTCTGTTATCTTAGAAAGTAAAAATTACAATCAGATACTGAAAAATGAAATGAGAAATCCTTTTTTGTGTGAAAACAAGGTGGTCATTTGCTCTTATAATTTTGCATCTGCAAAAAAAGATGATATAGAAAAAATTAAGTGGGACTTGGCAATTATGGATGAAGCACATCGACTCAGAAACGTATACAAGTCAAACAATAAAATCGGTAATAATCTAAAAAATGCTTTACAGGATACAAGGAAAATATTGCTCACTGCCACACCGCTACAAAATAATTTGATGGAGCTATATGGACTCGTTAGTATTTTAGATGACAAAGTATTTAGTGATGTCAAAACGTTTCGAGATAAGTATATTCATTGTAAAAATGAAGAAGTGAGAAATCATTTTTTGAAGTTAAAGATTGCCAATTTCTGCAAACGTACACTACGTAAGCAAGTTGTTGAGTATGTGCCATATACAAAGCGTGAGGCTATTCTGACGGAGTATGCCCCAACGGACAAAGAGGAAGAATTGTACAATAAAGTTTCTGCATATCTCCAAGAAAATACGCTCTATGCGTTGCCCAATAGCCAACGGAGTTTAATGACGATGATTTTACGTAAGCTATTGGCCTCATCTTCTTTTGCAATTGCAACGACTCTCGATGCATTGGTGACTCGGCTTGAAGATTTACTACTCGGTGTAGAAAGTGAGTTGTCACTTGGCGACTTTGATTCCATTGATGAATTGCTAGAAGAAGTCGGCATGTTAGAGCAGGAGTTTTATGTCGATCGGACGTTGCAAAAAGAAGTGATTGAAAAAGAACTTTCAATGTTGAAAGAATATGCAGCACTTGCAAAGTCGATTACAATCAATGCCAAAGGGCAAAATTTATTGATTGCACTTGAAAAAGGTTTTGATCGAGTAGAGGAGCTTGGGGGCAATCGTAAAGTTGTCATTTTTACTGAATCACGTCGCACACAAGAATACTTATTCAACTTGCTTTCTAATAATGGGTATGCTGAAAAGATTGTTTTCTTAAATGGAACGAATACCGATTCTATTTCCAAAGAAATTTATAAAGAATGGGTACAGCGACACCAAGGAGAAGAAATTGTTTCTGGTTCTAGGACTGCTGACATCAAGTCTGCGGTGGTGGAAGAATTCAAACTGCGTGCAGAAATTTTAATTGGTACAGAGGCAGCTGCAGAGGGAATTAATTTACAATTTTGCTCTTTGCTTGTAAATTATGATATGCCGTGGAATCCGCAACGAATTGAGCAACGTATCGGTAGATGCCATAGATACGGTCAAAAAAATGATGTAGTTGTGTTAAATTTTGTCAATACCTCGAATGAAGCTGACATGCGAGTATATGAATTGCTAGATGAAAAATTCAATTTATTTCAAGGCTTGTTCGGGTCGTCTGATGAGGTGCTTGGTAGCATAGAATCAGGCATTGACTTTGAAAGTCAAATTGCTGCAATCTATCAAAACTGTAGAACGACAGCTGAAATACAAAAAGCGTTTGATGTGTTGCAACAGACCTACAGAAAGAAAATAGACATCGGCTTGTCGAGGACAAAACAGCTCTTACTGGAAAATTTTGATGAAGATGTGACGAAGCTCTTGAAAGTGAGAAATGACGAGGCAATGTCAAGTCTCAGTCGTTACGAAGAGTGGCTCAAGCGTTTTATGATATTGGCTTGTTATAAAGAGTTTCAGCATAAAAAAGGCAGTCGATTTTTACATAATGAGGTATATTATAATTTGAATTGGCGTGCTTGCCAAAACACGACAGATCATTTTTTGAGAAAAGAAAATGGTGTCATCGAATCGATTTTACAAGAGACGATGGCGTTACAATTTCCACAAGCGACAGTCCGTTTTTTTTATGAAAAGTCGAAAGGGAAAATCAGTTATTTTGAAAATTTACAGTGTCGTACAGGTACGTTGAAATTACAAAAATTGATTTGCCAAGGGCTTGAGGTACAGGAGTATTTGTTAAAAATTGCAGTTTTAGATGATGGGCAAGTCATTCCTAGTGCGATGGTGGAAAAATTATTGGAGATGTTTGCTATCACGATGGAGAAAGAATCTTTTGTAGTGCCAACAATCATTGATGAATGTGCAATGGCTGCCAAAGAGGAAATCTTGAAAGAGATTGCACAAGAAAATAAAAAATTCTTTTTAGAAGAGTGTAACAAACTCAATGGTTGGGGCGAAGAAATGAAAGACCGTCTGCAAGAAGAAATTAAAAAACTAGATCAGTTGATTAAGGAATTGAAAAAAGACATTCAAGTCAATGAAGCGAGTTACAGCCTTGAAGAGATTATGTCCAAGCAAGATGATGTCAAGCGTTTGTCGAAAGAGCGTACCACAAGACGTGCGACATTATTCGAGGAAGAAGATAAAATCGAGGACGAAGTGACTCGTTTGCAAGGAGAAATTCAAAAAAGAATGGGGAATCAAGTGGAAGTAATGGATATCTTTACAGTTCGATTCGAGGTGAAATAGTTTTTGGGTAAAAATGTAGTGATTTGTGGGTTTGATACAAAGGTCAATGATATATTAAAAACGAATATCCCTGCTGACATGACGATTCAATATAGTCCGAAAGGTCTTTGGAGTCATGTGGAAAAGAAACACAAAAATTGTTTGCCGTATTTAGAGTGTTTGGAAGAGTTCATTCTTTCTGCCGATTATGTGGGGCAGCAAAAAAAACAAGGTGAGAACAGTTTTGAACTTGTCAAAGTGGTACAGGAAAATGTTTTGATTGCGATTCAGTTTGATTCGAAAGATGGGTATTTGTATGTAGCGAGTGTGTATGATATTAGCAATACGAAGTTGGAAAATCGTTTGTATAGCGGTCGAATGAAGCCTTTAAGATAAATAACGTGCATATATATTCATTAAAATGTATATTTTATGCATATTGAAAAGATACGAGAAATGAACTTTTTTACAATAAAAGTGAAGAAAATTACAATTTTTGTGAACATATAATCCATAGTGCGTTAATTTTTCTTCATTTTGATAATAAAAATCTTGACAAATTTCCGTATATCGTGTATATTATAACTATAGTTAGAATACTATAATAGTGATGGATTTAGAGGTCGGAAAGGGCTCCCGACGCACTCGCTTGCGAGTATCTGAGATGATGGAACTGTCGCCCATCCTAATTTCATCAAAGAAAACAAAGCAGTTGCATTTTGAATGTGACTGCTTTATTTCTGTATTGAAAGATGTTTCGTCGTGGTTGCATAAGGAGAGAATGTATGGATAATAAAAAACATAAACTGGAATTGACATGGATTGGCAAAGATGAAGAAATCAAAGCCGAGCCACGTATATTATTGTATGAAAAAGAAAATTCGTACGGAGAGCAAGACACGGAAAATATGTTGATTCATGGTGATAATTTGTTGGCATTGAAAGCCTTAGAGCAGGAATATACAGGCAAGGTGAAGTGCATTTATATCGATCCGCCGTACAATACAGGCGAAGCTTTTGAATATTATGATGATAGTTTGGAGCATAGTATATGGCTGAATCTCATGAAAGAACGTTTAAAGATACTAAGCAATTTATTATCTGTCGAGGGTTCAATATGGATACAGATTGATGATGAGGAGCAGGCATACTTAAAAGTGATTTGCGATGAAGTTTTTGGCAGAAATAATTTTGTGAACATGATTTCTGTGAATATGAAAAATATTGCGGGTGCTTCTGGAGGTGGGGAAGATAAACGCTTAAAGAAAAACTGCGAATATATTTTGGTATATGCAAAAGAGTATTCTATGTTGCCGTTGTTCAATGGTCCATACTCCTATACAGAAATATCTGAACTCGTACAACAGTATAAAGATACGGGAAAAAGTTGGAAATACACATCTGTTTTGGTAGATGCTGGCGAAAAAGAATATATAGGTTCTACAGAAACTGGCGATGGAAGTGAAATCAAGATATATAGACGTAAACATACAAATATACTTTCGATTAAGCAAGTTGCGAAAAAAGATGGGATTACAGAAAAAGAAGCATATAATAAATATGGAATTAATATATTTCAAACGACGAATGCCCAAACTTCTATTAGAACAAGAGTGATTGAGTTTAGAGAAAAAAATTTAATCACTGATGATATTTTATCTATAGAATATGTTCCGAAAACTGGAAAAAATAAAGGGGAGATATATGAACAGTTCTATAAAGGAGAAAAGAGTAGGCTATTTGTGTGGCTTCGTGATACCGCTGAAGAAATAGATGGAGAACTTTATAAAAAAGATTTACAGGGTACATATTGGGATATGAATGCATGGATGAAAAATTTAACTAAAGAAGGCAGTGTTTCCTTTCCGCAAGGAAAAAACCTGAACAATTGGTCAGACAGATAATAGAAATGACAACACAAGAAAATGATTTGGTTCTTGACTCATTTCTTGGCAGTGGAACAACTGCTGCAACTGCACATAAACTAGGACGTAAATGGATATGCATAGAACTAGGGGAACATATTCACTCCCATTGCCAACCAAGGCTACAAAGAGTCATTGATGGTGAAGATACTGGCGGAATTACAGAGGCTGTCAACTGGCAAGGCGGAGGCGGTTTCCGTTTCTTCCGTCTCGCTCCCTCTCTACTCAAAAAGGACAAGTTCAATCAGTTTGTCATCGATGAATCCATCTACAATGCCAATATGCTCGCTGCTGCTGTGGCAAAGCTCAACAGCTATTTCTACGCACCGCATGAAACGATTTTCTGGAAACAAGGCACTTCTGGGGAACATTCCTACATCTTCACGACGACGGAATATCTCAATGCAAAACTCCTCGATGAGATTGCAAAAGAACTCGAACTCGCAGAACGCTTGCTCATTTGTTGCCCCGCCTTTGACTTGGGGCTAGATACTCGATATGACTTGATTGAAATTAAAAAAATACCGAAGTCTGTTTTGGATAAATGCGAATATGCCAAGGATAATTACAACTTGAATGTCATTGACGTATCGGAATTTGACGACGAAGACTGGGAGGAAGAAGAATGAACTATGCAAAATATATCAAAAATGCCTTAGGACTGCGTGATCCACAAAGAGATGCATTGTACGTTTTCCAAGAAATCTGCAATACTCTTTCTTTGCAAAAGGATTGCGACTTGGACAGTGAACTCGAAAAAATTACTGGATTGTATCCCACACTGACGAGCTTTGAAAGAGAATTTCCCTCTTTTACGTTCGCATTGGCAACGGGCATTGGCAAAACTAGGCTGATGGGGGCAATGATTGCGTATCTACACTACACGCAAGGCATTTGTAATTTTTTCGTGGTCGCTCCTAGTACGACGATTTATCGCAAACTCAAAGATGATTTTGGCAATCCTGCAAGTCGGAAATACCTTTTTCGGGGCTTGGATAAATTCGTTACCCCGCCTCGCATTGTCCATGGTGAAAATTATAGTTATTTTCAGCAGAAGTCATTAGACTCGAGCAGTGTCACCATCAATGTATTCAATATATCTAAGTTGACGAGCGACAGCAAAGACACCAAAGGCAAAGTAGCAAAAATCAAGCGAATGAATGAGTATTTAGGGGAAGCGTATTTTGATTATTTGAAAGGCTTAGATGATTTATGCGTTTTCATGGACGAAAGTCATCACTACCACGCCGAAAAAGGGTTTCAGGTCATCAATGAGTTGAAGCCGATTCTTGGTGTCGAGGTGACAGCGACTCCGCAAATTCAGACAGGAAGTAAAAAACAACTCTTCAAAAATGTAGCGTATGAGTACTCACTTGCTCACGCTTTGAATGATGAAAAATATGTAAAAGTACCAGTTGTCGTCACTCGAAAAGACTTCAACCCAGACCAATATACACCAGCTGAACTCGAAAAAGAAAAGCTAAACGATGGCATCAAACTACATATCGAAACGCAAGGGACATTGGAGCTGTACGCAAAAACGTATGATAAAAAAAGAGTGAAACCGTTCGTTTTGGTCGTGGCAAAAGATACGACGCACGCAAAGGAAATTCACAATTACTTGACTTCCAATGACTTTTTTGGTGGAAAATATAAGGGCAAAGTGCTAGAAGTCCATTCAGATAAAAAAGCAGTAGAAAAAGATGATAATATCGATAAATTATTGAAGCTCGAAAGTGATGATAATGAAATTGAAATTGTCATTCATGTGAATATGCTCAAAGAGGGTTGGGACGTGAATAATTTGTATACCATCATTCCACTTCGGACTTCCGCCTCGGAGACACTGACGGAGCAGACGATCGGTCGTGGACTGCGTCTGCCTTATGGGCAAAGAACGGGTGTGGATAGCGTGGACAGGCTCTCAATTGTGAGCCACGACAAATATGCTGATATCGTGAAGTTGGCAAACGATGAAAATAGCTTGGTGCGGAAAGTATATATCATCGATCCAAACGAAAATCCAACTGGAGAAAAAACAGAGGTCATCGAGATGCCACCAGTATTTAATATCAAGATCTCAGACCCTGTGTATACCAATATTTTGGTAGATTTGTTACCTGAAAATGAAATGATCACGAAAGAAAGACAGATGGAAGTCGCTCAGTCCATTGCAAAAATTACAGGTGAAGTCGTGCAAGAAATCAACAAAAAGACCAATACATTCTGTGAGGTCGAGTCACCAGAAATACAAAACCTGATTCGTTCTTCTGTGGTGACTCGAGTGACTCGAGAATTCCCTAACTTGGAAGTCCGAAAAGAAGATATCCTGCCTTGTATTGAAAAAGCAACTGAATTTTCGATTCAGACATTGACTACAAAGGTGATTCCTATTCCAGTGGGGAGTGTGCAAGCAGTCAGTCACGTTCGCATTCGATATGAAAAATTCACTTTAGACACGACTGGAATCCATTATGAACCGTCTGATGAAACTTTGGTTGCTACGGAGTTGCGTGAGGGTGGGCGGACGTTCGATATTGATGTCGTCAATGCCAACATTCGACCGAACGATACACCCGAAAATGCAATTGCAAAATTCATCATGGCAAAAGATAATATCGACTACGCAAAGGCATCAGAAGTGATTTTCGATGTCATTGACCAACTGAAAAAGCACTTGTTTTCTTACTTGCATACAGAAGAAAATGTTGAGCGAGTGTTGAGAGAAAAAAGAAAAACATTAGCTGAACATTTATATGCACAAATTAATTTGCATTTTTATAAAGATGAAACACAATATACAGTTTCAGATATGCGACCATTTTCTAAAATTGAAATGTTGTATGCTGAAAAATTTGAATCTGATAAAATTTATATATATGATGATGACGTGCCTCCGTCTGAAATCAAAAAGAAGGTGTTTACAGGGTTTGAAAAGGCGTGTCACGCTATGTATAAATTTGATAGCAGTACTGAAAAAACGTTTGCAAATATATTGGAAAATGATGCTTCGGTTGAAAAATGGCTTTGCCCAAGTATCAAACAATTTAATTTGTATTACGATAGATTGACTGGGGCAAGGTACCAGCCTGATTTTATCGTGGAGACGAAAGAAATGATTTATATGGTTGAGACGAAAGATAGACGTATGTTACAAGATAAAGTTGTTCTAGCAAAGGCAAAAGCTGGCACTGCGTATTGTGAGTCGGCAACGGCGTATAATCTGGAGCATGGCGGGAAACCGTGGAGATATTTATTGATTCCACATGATGAGGTGCGGTTGAATTCGAGCTTGAAAGGGATGGTTGGGAGCCGTGTGTGAGATGGAAAATGTCGATTCTGATTTGAAAGTATAGAACCTTAGTGAAATATAATTCCTGACAAAAAAATGATATCAATCAAATATAATTACATTTTTTTAAAAAATAACATTTAGTATTGACAAAATATACAAAAACACCTATAATGTAATTGGTAAAACAAATTATATAATATTAGGAGGTATACTATGCCGCATACATTATTAGATGATATTCCCAATCTTGTTCCGACTACCATAGTGAAGGCCATTAGTGAAGTGGTTGGTGATGGTATCCAAGAAATAATGAATGGTTTAGAAACTACAAATTCTGAGTCTGCACTTTTTTGGGATTTGCTAAATACGGAACTAGTAAAAGCATTTGCTACTGGGGATTGTATGGCATATAAAGTGAAGCGTGGTCCGTGGCAAATGATTTTATTGTATGAAAAAGAATCAAAATGTTTGTTTTCCATTATGAGAGAACAACGTTTTAAAGAAATCGTTGCTGAACGTCCAAAACGCCGAAAAATGAGTTATTTAGATATGTTGACTCACACTTTTAATTCGGATCTACAATCGCAATCAACCCAACTGAGTTTATTTTCGGATGCACCTTTAAAAAAATTTGAGGATGAACATCTTCTTAAAATACAGGTCGAAAAACTCACCAAAGAAATTCAAGAAGATTCTGCTGTGATCCAGAGGTATGTATTGGTACTTTTTGATGCAAAAGATTACCAGTTAAAATCGGTTCGTGCCACTATGGTCGATAGCAATTTAAATGTTGTTTCAGAAAAAAAATGGACAGAATACATAGATGTACAAGAAAGTGTGATTATGGAGCGATTGGATGGCGAAGAGGATGGTTCAAGTCAATTTGTATCAAAATTGTCATTGACAGCGAAAGGATTAGAAAAAAAAGGAAAAGGCAGCACGGATTTTCGTCAGCAGCTTCAAGAGGAAGATAATAACGCATAGTCTATTGCCGTTAGGAGGATTTAGGTATGCAAAAAAATTTTAATGGTGCAAGATTGAGTAAAGCACGTATATATAGAGGATTTACCACAAGTGAATTGGCAGAAAAAATTGATTGTCAAAGACAAACGATATCAATGTACGAAAATGGGAAGTCTAAACCTATTGACTACCATGTAATACAAAAATTATCAGAGGTCTTAGAGTTTCCAGTGAAATTTTTCATGGAAGAGGATATTGACTTATCAGTGGGGTCAACTTATTTTAGGGCTTTGCTTACAACTAAAAAAAAATATCGGAAAGAACAAGTGTCAAAAATGGAATTTGTATCTCAAATTTTTAATTTTTTAAATGAGTATATTCAATTCCCTACATTAGACTTGCCTGATTTTGATGGATGTAATCCTGAAGAAGCAGCTACTCGATTAAGAGAATATTGGCAATTGGGAACAAAACCTATTGAGAATATTATTTATGAAGTTGAACAACGAGGAATTTTGGTGACCTCGTTCTCTACAAATACCGATGATGTTGATGCATTTAGCCAGATGGTTGATATTAACGGCAAAGAAAAATTTTTAATAGGCTTTACAAGCAATAAAACTTCGGCAGCAAGAATACATTTTGATATTGCACATGAGTTAGGTCACATATGTTTGCATGATTGGTACGGTGATGTTGAGGAACTCGAACGTGAGGAATTTAAAAGGATAGAGAATGAAGCGAATCAGTTTGCATCGGCATTTTTATTACCAGAAGATGCATTTAAAAAAGATACTGCTGGTAAAGAGTTGAACATTCCAAACTATATCGATTTAAAAAACAAATGGAAAGTCTCGATTCAAGCAATGAACTATAGGGCACATAAACTTGGAATAATTTCGTATGAAAAATATCAAAATATGATAAGAACTTTACAACGTAGAGGGTATCGAAAATCAGAACCGTTAGATAACAGTTTGATTCCTGTTATGCCATCTATGTTACGGGTAGCTATAGTTATGTTGCTAAGTGAAAAGGTATTTACACCTAAAGAGTTTATGGATGAATTGTCGTTTTCTCATAACCTTAGCTTATACCCTAAAGAGATTGAGTATTTATTAGATTTACCTGAAGATACGTTGGCTTTTCAAAATGTTTCGGAATTTCCAACTTTAAAAATTATACCACCAAAGTGATTCTTTTAGATTCTACAAGGAATCATTTATATGAAAAAGATGTAATTCATACGAGTTACATCTTTTTTTTGTGTGAATTTTAAAAAATAGTTAGCGATTTATGAGTGTTGCATCACATGAGGGACTCATTTTCGTATTGTGCAAGATAACTAAATTTGAGTGATTGTACAGTATACCAAATTGTCTAAATAATACGAAAAAAATGTAATTTGTTTGCAGAGTACACGAATTGAGTACATTTTTTGTAGGTTATATAGTATAGGGGTAAATTTTAATAACCCTAGAATGTACATTGACAATGGAGAATTACATTGGGGACTATCTTGGAGGAGAGTAAAAGGAGTATGGATTTTTGATTGAGTTATGAAAAAAATTATGAGTGAAATATTGTTGGGGCACGAATGGGTAGGATATGAATTTATGTGGATTACTGTGTATTTTGTGATTATTATTAAATATTTATGTTGAAAATCATAAGAATTTATTTATTAGGTTATATTTTCAGTTCTCTATGTACGTATTAAAGTAAGGGGGTAATGTAGCAAAGTAAGTCCCCTCTTCAGAAATAAACGCACCTTGACAACTTCATACCAGTACTCAAATTTACGAAAGCGATGCCGAGATTCTTTATGCATAAAATATATGCACCAATCAATGACTAAAAAAGATTGCAGAAGAGGAGCATTTAAAGATTGCCGACGTAGGGCTAGCACCGCCACTAAATTGTGGGGGAGGTCTGCGAATGTGATTTACATCGGCGGATACTGCCTATATAATTTGTGTATTCCTGCATTGGGGGAAGAGCCACGCTATCGTCCTGCGATAGCAAAATACAATGCATATTTTGAAAATTTGGAAATACAGTAATGATATAGACAAGATTCATGGAGGTATGCCTATGCAAATGAACCAAGAGCAGTTCCACACATTTCACGACGTCGACATTCGTACGATCCAAGCAAAGGATCTTGTACAACTCAAAGACATTCATATCAATCCAACTGATTCAAGAGAAAAACGGATTGCAGACAGTTTGGAGCAGATGAAAAATCCATATTTACTGGCGAGTGGCGAAGCAGTGATTCAGATATCTTATGCAAAAAATGCAGGAGAAGCAAACTCCATAGAAGATTGCCTCTACCATTTGTTGCATGGGTGTTAAGATTTTTGGAAATGCCTTGACGATTGCAAGATGATATGATACGATTAGATGGACTAAATTTAAGAAAATGCCATTGCTGAGAATATGGCTTCTTTTCGTGCAAACGAAACCAGACGATAACCTGTGTCTTTCTAATTTGAACAAATATAGAAGATGGAGGTTATTTTTATGTCTAAAAAAATATATAGAGCTGTGATTTACTGTAGGGTATCACAAGAAGATGCAGGCAATAAAGTAGAAAGCAACAGCATCACCACGCAAAAATTATTTTGTGAAGAATACGTCCGCAAGCAAGAAGATATTGAGCTGGTACATGAGCCAATTGTCGATGATGGGGTCAGTGGTGTGACACACGATAGAGTCGGTTTCAGGAAGTTAGAAGACGGCATTGCTGATGGGCAATTCGACTGTATCATCGTGAAAGATCTCTCACGTTTTAGCAGAAATTACATCGATGCTGGGCGGTATATCGAAAGGATTTTCCCGAATTTGGGGATTCGCTTCATTGCAGTTGCCGATCATTACGACAGTCTATCGTCAGATGCGATGGCAGATTCATACAGTATTCCTTTCAAAAACTTAATCAATGATTCGTACTGCAAGGACATCTCCATAAAAATCCGTTCAAGCCTTGAAAGTAAGCGGAAAAATGGCGAGTTTGTCGGTTCATTTTGTGCGTATGGGTACGCAAAAGATGAGAACAACAGAAATCAGCTTATCGTAGATGAGGCGGTACGAGGGACAATTGAAATGATATTTTCGCTCTACAAAGATGGTGTGGGCATCGGGCATATCGCCAAGCAACTCAATGAGAGCGGTGTCCTATCGCCTTTGGAATATAAAAAATCCATTGGGCTGAATTATAAAACCGTGTTCAAGACTTCTGAATTTGCAAAATGGGAATACAATACGGTCAAAAGGATTTTAACGAATGAAGTCTATCTCGGTACATTGGTACAAGGGAAACAGTCGAAAATCAACTATAAGGTCAAGAAAAAAATCAATCACGACAAAAGCCAATGGACACGGGTGGAACACACGCATGAAGCCATTATTTCAAAAGCCGATTTCGATGCAGTGCAGAAGATGATGCAACGAGACATGCGTTATGTGAGCGATTCAAAAAATGGCAAAAATGTATTGGCTGGGTTTGTATTTTGTCCTGATTGTGGGGCGACGATGATTCGGAAAGTAGTCAATTACAAAACGAAAAAGTACGTCTACTATACTTGCGGAAGTTATTTGAGCGAAAAAACTTGCTCAGCTCATAGCATTAAGGCGGAAAATTTGGAAAAATATATACTTGAAGCGTTGCGGTATCAATTTCAATTGTTTGGAAATTTTCGTACCGAAGCAGCGTACACAAGGGCTGCGAAAAAGCAAGTGAATTTCGAGGTGGAAATTACAAAATGTAGTTGTGAAATTGAGGAATTAAAAAAAATTAAGTTGCGTATTTATCAGGATTTTACAGAAGGCATTTTGACCAAAGATGAGTATTTCGATTACATACAAGAGTATACGCAACAAATCGCATACAAAGAAGCAACCCTTTCACAATTGGAAGATAATCAAAATAAAGCCGTGGATTCCGTGGCAGAAGTATCAAACGAGGACTTTCAATCGCTCATATCTCGTTACCAGAATTTAGAGGTTTTGGATCGTAGGGTATTGTTATCATTGGTAGACAAGATTTTGATTTATGGAAAAGATAGGGTTGAGGTGTGTTTTCGGTTTCCCGATATCGTAAATTAATTTAAAAAGTATTAAAAGAGAAGACCTTGAGGCTCTGCCTCAAACTCCGCCAACTTTTGAAAAAGTTGGATCAAAACTTTATTTTAGTTCACACAAGTACATGACAACAATTATAATGTATCGTATATTTTTATATAAAATAAGAATTAACACAATGAGGGGTGTGGTAGATGGCAAGAAAAAGTAGAAAAAACAAACTAGACAATATAGTAGAAAATGTGATAGTAGAGCCTCGTTTCCGCACTGCCATTTATGCTCGGTTGTCTGTAGAAAAGAATGACCGAGACACAATCGACAATCAAATTGCGTACTGCAAAGACTTCATAGACAATCACTTGGAACTGTCTCTGACTGACGTCTACGCAGACCACGGTGTGACAGGAACGACATTCAATCGAGCGGAGATGAATCGTCTGCTGGCAGACATCAAAAATCAGCGAATCAATTGCTTGGTCGTGAAAGATCTATCGAGATTTGGACGTGACTACATCGAAACAGGCATCTACTTAGAGCGAATTTTTCCAAATCTGAATATACGATTCATTGCCATCAACGAAAATTTCGATAATTACAGCGAGAACACCTCGAATGAAGCCTTGATGATTCCGCTGCAAAACATGATCAATGCCCTATATGCCAAGGACATCTCTCGGAAAATTTGTTCCACATTGCAAACGAATATGAGAACTGGCACATTCAAACCCAGCAGTCTCCCCTACGGCTATCAACTAAATGAATCTCGGGCGATGATTATTGATGAAGCAGTCGCCCCATTCATTCGGTTGATGTTTGCATGGAAGCTCAACGGGATATCCTCCACCGCCATTGTGCATCGGCTCAATGCAATGCATATACCAACGCCGATGGGACAGAAAACAGGAAACTCATCTGCGTGGGCAAGAGGTAGCCTCGAAAAGATATTTGTCAATCCATGTTATGTAGGGGATACGATTTTAGGGAAGCACCGCACAGCGTTCTATCGAGGAGAAGCAAGGCATAAAATTGAAAATAAAGACGAGTGGTTTGTATTTCCTGATACACACGAACCAATTATTTCTCGTGAAAATTTCACAAAAGTACAAGAATTATTGCAACACTCCACCGCAGAATGGAACGAGAAAAAAGCGAAAACAGAATCCATTCGTGGAACGTTTGTCGACTTGTTTCACGATAAAATTTTCTGTGGGGATTGTCAGCAGAAACTATATTTTACAAAAAAGAAAATGGACTATAAGGGGTACGAGACAGAAAAAAATCTTTGGTATGCACATTATATTTGCAGTGCGTATGCAAAAAGCAGAGAGAATTGCCATGCCCATTATATTCGGCAAGATGTGTTGAATGAACACGTTTTAGAAATCATACAATTACAGGTGAAAATCGGTGTGGATTATGAAAAGTTGATTTTGAAATTAAAGGATACGAAGGAGGAACGCAGTATCAAAGAGAAACAAAACTCGAATATTCAAGGGCTACGATTGAAAGCGAGTGGTGTACAAGGGCGAATCCGTCGGTTATACGACGACTTGACAGTAGGTATTTTAACGAAAGAAGAATATCTATTTGCGAAGCAATCTTTGTATGATGAGTTGGATGGACTCAATGGAGCGTTGGCAGAGGCGGTCATGCGGAAAAAGGATTTTGACTCGGCATTGTCTGCTGAAAATCAGTGGATTCATTTGATGAAGAGTGTCAGTGGAGCAAAGGACTTGACACAAGAATTGGTCAATTCGGTCATTGAAAAAGTCTTGGTTTATGACAGTTCTCGGATCGAGATTGTGATGCGGTATGATGACATTTATCGCTTGACGAAGGATATTGTGGACGGTTTGGAAAAAGAAAAGGAAAAAGAAAAATATTAAATCTTAACACTAAAAATTGTATACACTTACGTGAAGATAAATAAAGTATTGGTCAAGCTTTTTTAAAAGCTTGCGGAGTTTGAGGCAGAGCCTCAAGGTCTTAATCTTTTGACTTTTACAACTGAAAAAGAAAGTGGTGAAAACTATATTGATCCAAACAAAAAAAATTGCACTCTACATTCGGGTATCTGTGGCGGATCGCAATCGCACTGGCACTGGCACAAAAAACGAAAGCAACAGCATCACCAGTCAACGAGCCACCATACACCATTTTTTAGACACCAAAGAAGAATTTAGAAATTGCAAACGAGAAGAATTTATTGACGATGGATTCAGTGGCACAACCGACCAACGACCGCAATTTCAAGAACTACTCGATCAAGCGTACCAAGGCGAAATCTCCACCATTATTGTACGTGACTTATCGAGATTTTTTCGTGAATATACAGAGTCAGGCAATTACTTGGAATGTGTATTTCCTTGTCTTGGGATTCGCTTTGTATCTATCAATGATTCGTACGATAGCAATGACTACATCGGAACAACGGGCGGATTGGAAATTGCCATGCGGAACATTGTCTATTCTGCGTATAGCAAGGACTTATCGAATAAAGTACGGACAGCAAAAACCACCTTGATGAAACAAGGGAAATATATGGGGACGACACCGCCATATGGCTACGTGAAGCATCCTGTGGAAAAACATCGGCTTGTGGTGGATCGGTCTGTATCCCCCATTGTGGAAAAAATATTTCGTTATGCAAGTGAGGGCTGTAAAGTCAATGAAATTGTCAAAATCCTCAACTGTGAACAAGTAAAAACACCTGTGGAGCATTTGAGGGAATTGTACCCAAACAATCAAAGCTTGTGTGATATGTCGAAAATCAAAAAGCCCATTTGGCAGTATGACGGTGTGCGACGCATTCTGAAAAATCAGATTTACACGGGCAGTGTCGTCAGCGGAAGTTATCGAAAAGAACATCTCGGAGGCAAAAAAAAGAAGATGAAACCGATTGTAGTCGCAGGCATGCATGAGGCAATTGTCAGTCATGAAGTGTTCGCAGAGGCACAAGCCATCTTTACGAAAACGAACCCGACGACCAAAAGAAATATAGATACGTATTCTTTGAAAGGCTTAATGAAGTGTGGTCACTGTGGGCGGTCATTGGCTCGCAAAAAGCGAGTGACGACGAGCAACGTCTATACGTGCTTATACTGTCGGCAGTTGACAGAACCTGTGGTATATGCAGTCAAGGAAGATGTCGTGGAAGAAATGGTGTGGCAAGAAGTACTGGAACACGTGGAGCGAGTCCAGGCGGAACAACAGGAGTGTGCCAAAGCAACCAAATCACATAAAGTGAGGGTTGCCACTTTGGAAAAGCGAGTAGAAGAACTTCGGGCAGAGAAAAAATCGTTGTATCGGAATTATGTGGGAGATGCGTTGACTCGAGAGGCGTATTTGCAAGAGAGCAAAAGAATTGACATGAAGATGGAAATGGTACAGTCGGATATTGCAGAAGCGATCGTCCGTAGCAAAAAGCGAGTGATTCCAATGAGAGATGAAGGAGTCTACTCTCCTTGCTTCACAAAGTCAGCTATGGCGACCGCCCTCCCCTTCGGCAGTCAGGGATACGAAGCATTGACACCTGAATTGGCGAAGCAGTGGGTAGAGAAAGTCGTGGTGCATGGGGAAGATCATGTGATGGTTGTGATGAAAGATTGAGCGGAAGTCACTGCACTGGCGTTGCATATAGCTAATTTGTGAGAAATTAAAAGTTTTTTTGCAGGTTTGGACAGCGTCCAAGGTCTTGCTTCTTTGAATTTTCTTGTGTGCTTGTAATTTTGTCGAAATATGGTACAATAAAGGTATAAAGAAGGTGACGAAGTTCATCTCAAAAGGCAAAAGGCAGAGAATGACTGGGGGAATATCATGTCGACAAATATTGAAAATTTAGAAAAATTGGCAACACAAGGGGATGTAAACGCACAATACGAATTGGCTTCTTATTATTGCAATGACGAAGACTTGTCAAAAGAAGATGTCGTGGAAGGTGTCAAATGGTATCAAAAAGCGGCTGAGCAAGGGCATATCGAAGCCCAATACCATCTTGCCATATGTTATTATTATGGTGAGTTCATAAAAGAAGATTACAAAAAAGCTGTCAAGTGCTTTAAAAAAGCGGCAAAGCAAGGGCATATCGAAGCCCAGTACAGTCTTGGTGATTGCTATTTTTACGGTGATGGTGTGGAAGTAGATGAAGTGAAGGCGATCAAATACTATAAAAAAGCAGCAGAACAAGGGCATATAGAAGCACAATCTGATCTTGCGGACTGTTATTTTGATGGCGTTGGTGTGGAAGAGGATAAAGCGGAAGCGGTCAAATGGTATAAAAAAGCAGCGGAGCAAGGGTATATAGGTAGCATGTTTGATCTTGGCGATTGTTATTGTAATGGCGATGGTGTGGAAGTAGATAAAGTTGAGGCGATACAATGGTTTGGGGAAGCAGCAAAGAGAGGCGATGAAGAGGCTCTGGAGCAAGTGCTTTCTTGTTGTTGCATCGATGAGTACGCAGAAGATTATGAAATAGAAGCAGTCAAATGGTGCAAGGAAATCGCAGAGCAAGGAGAGGCAGAAGCACAACATGAACTCGGTCTGAGTTATTCTTTCAGTGATCGGTTCGAGGAAAAAATCGAAGCAGTCTACTGGTATGAAAAAGCAGCAGAGCAAGGGAATGCACTGGCTCTAAGCGAACTGGTTGACTATTACGATGAACTAGGTGACCGATACTATGGCGGCGATGGTGTGGAAGAAAATTTGGCAGAAGCGATAAAATGGTATAAAAAAGCGGCAAAACAAGGACATAAAGAGGCAAAAGAAAAATTACAATTTTTGTGCAAGAAATGAAGGCATCTGACTCCGCCCAAACCAATGGAAAGAGCAGTCAGTTCACTTCTTAAATATTCATTAATTTTTTTTGTTTTATATTGACAGCCCAAGGAGCAGTCGTCCTAAACCGAGTGGACAGCGACTTATTCCCCGACACCATCATCGAAGTCATTTACCAAAATGGAGCTTTCGATGCCGTCAAAGATGGGCAGTATTATTTGACCCCGAACGAGTCCGCAGTCCAAGCAGCAAAAGATGCCATCAACGGTTGGGATCCTGCAGGCGGAGCGTTGTATTATTGGAATCCCGTGACCGCAACGAGCAGATGGATTTGGAGCATACCGATACAAGCACGCATTGGGCGACATGTATTTGGGTAAAATAAGGACTTTATAAAAAATCGATGTACTGAAAAGTATATCGATTTTTTTGTATTGTGCGACTAAAAAATTAAATTATTTTACAAGAATCCCGATATATGTCCATCATCTTTATTATAGGCGATCTCTGGAAACCTAAGGAACCGCTGATTTAATTTTAGTTATTATCTTTTGGGACAGTTTCAAGTTTTGTGTAAACTAAAAAATTGGATGCATGATATATAAATGGTTGCATGAGGAGAGGAACCGATTTAGGTTTTGCCCTCACTTTGTATTATATTGCTCCCCCAATTAAATATTGCCAAAAATAAGTACTCTATGGGGGAGCAGGCGACCAAAGGTCGCCACCCAAGAGATACTGCAAACTTCAGGTAAATGGGCGAACTTAAAGTTTGTTC
>JAWXUZ010000139.1:0-4959 GCA_044425835.1 Bacillota bacterium
TACCACCTTTTGCTGTCGATACATGGCAATGAAGCCTTTGCCACCTTTTGACATATTTGCCCCACGCACGAAATCAAGCTGTCCACCAGAACCGCTAAAATGCTTTGTGCCGATACTTTCAGAGCAAACTTGACCGAACAAATCAATCTCAATACAGGAATTGACCGATATGAAATTATCGTGTTGCCCCATCAGATATGAATCGTTTGTATAGTCCACAGGATGCAATTCAAACGCACGATTTTCATGAATGAAGTCGTACATTTTTTGACTTCCCCAAGCGAGTGTCGAAATGGAAACGCCTTTGTTGACTGGCTTTTTGCTGTTGTTGACTGCTCCGCTTAGCATCAAATCGACCATACTATCCGTAAACATTTCCGTATGAATCCCTAAATCTTTCTTTTCTTGCAACAAAATCCCAACTGCATTTGGCACACCACCAATGCCTAGTTGTAGCGTTGAACCATCTTTCACTTCATTTGCAATCATTGCCCCGATAATTTTATCTGTTTCTGTAATTTCAGGATTGATGAGTTGTGAAATATCGTGTGAATGCTCACAAATTGCAGTCACTTCAGAAATATGTATCGTACAAATTCCATATGTTCTTGGCATTTTTTCATTGACTTGGACTAAAATTTTAGACGCACGCTCCTTCATTGCCACAAGCTCAGCCGAAGCCAATCCGCAAGTAAAATAGCCATGTTCGTCCATCGGTGCCACTTCCGTATACAACACATCGAGTCTTTCTTGCGTATGCCTCCAGTGGTATGGATGCATACCAAAAGCCGTTGGCATATACGTATTCGCCCCAGATTGTACGGATTTTCTTGCTGATCCACTCGTAAACCATGAAACGTAATTGTATTTGCCATCCAATTCAGGGTCTAAGTATCCACCGCCAGTTGCCGATAATGTAGAATGATGTACAACCCCTGAAATTTCACCAGCCTTTGCTCGCTCTGCCACAGCGTCACAGATGGCATACGGTTCTTGCAACGCTGCAGGACATGCACAAACATCGCCTGATTTTACGTGTTTCGCCACTTCTTGCACAGTCATTTTTTTCTTTTCGTATAGTTCTTTCCATTGATTCATAAAACTACCTCCCTAATTGGTATTGGTGCGTGAATATTCACCTTGTGTATTATGATTACAATTTTAATATACAATTTGCGTTTTGTAAACACTTTTTCAATATGTCTAAAAAAAAGTACAAAAAAATAAGAAATAGACGATATAACGTATAAATTACATCGCCTACTTCTCATTTTTTAGTTCATTTATACCAATTTAGTCAACGATGTATTTTTGTATTGCTTCAGGCAATAAATCTTTTTCACGAGCGATGATCATCGTAATTTCAGCAGAAGACTCTTCAGAAATCGCAAGAAGATTTTCCACCAAAGCAGTCAAATCATCATCAGAGCTTTCTCCGATCATATCCATAAGCCCGTCAATATAAATTTTTTCAATGTCACTATTTTGAGAAAGTGCCCCTGCAACAAACCCACGAAGTGCTTGTGCATCGGTATGTGCAAAATTTGGCAACTCAACGAAGCGAATTTCACGTTTGACATCATACATACGAGATGTACTGCTATCGATATAGATGACGCAACCTTTCACCTCACTCAATGAATCATTTGCCATTTGGACCATTTTTTTTGTTTTTCCTTCGCCTTTGTTTCCTACAATTAGTTTAATCATATGTATTTCCTCCTTCATACTTGTCTGTAAAAACCGATAGTGTCGTCGTACAAACCACGTACAATTTCATTATTATTCACAACTAAGCAGTATTGCCGTTGTATGATAAGAAATTCTACATACAACGTGCAATTCCCTTTTTATTTTATAATATTTTTTCTATTTTACTATTTTGCACAAAAATATAAAAAAATAATACAAAATTTTATGAATCAATAGTACAACCCATACAAAATTAACTGACAATCATTGTTGTACAAATTAACAACAACTTACGAATTGTATTCATATACTGTATCATACAATAATTTTTTGCACTGCAAAAACTCCGTTTCACTCAAAGACCTTGGATACGTCATGAGCATCAACGGAAACAGTGCCTCCCCCTCACGCAAAGGCGGTTGCATATACGAAAAATCATTGCCATGAAATCCATGTTTTTCATAAAAAGCAACTCGCCTTTTCTGCATTGTCTCCTCTGGCAATTCGACTTCAAGCACAATTTTTGTCTCTGATGATTCTTGCAATTGTTGCAACAGCCTACCACCAATTCCACTACCACGAAGACTATTTTTGATTGCAAAATGCTCAATGTATATATAGCCCCGAATTTGCCATGTCGCCAAAATACCGACGATTTCTTCATCACTTTCTTCCTTATATATGCCATACAAAACATACTCTTTTTTTTGCAACAACGCTTTTTGCTTTTCTTTTGTACGAAACTCCGCAATGGGAAATGATTCCTTAAGAATTGCATATGCACTATCGAACTCTTTTTGATTCAACACTTTTAACATATTTCCACCTATTTTCTTGCATAAATTTCCAAAATTTTTTCTCATTTTTTACTATCTTTTCCATAACAAATGTGGTATACTTATCATAATAGATAACGAAAATGAGAAAGAAAGAAGGTTATTCATGAGAAAATTATTAAAATTTTATTTGACTACTATATTTGTATTTTGTTTTGCTTCCTCAGTATATGCTTCCGGAGCTTATACTGTCACAGTGGACGATAAACCTTTGGCTTTATCGACATCCGTCACTGTAGAGGAACAACGATTTTTCGTTCCACTTCGTGAGGTGTATGAAGCAATCGGCTATACCGTAACATGGAATCCAGAAAATCAAACGATCGATCTCGTAAAAAATGGTGAAGTCACAAGAGTAAAAAGCGGTGTGGCTCTTGCTTATAAATCAAGCGAGGTGATCCCGATGGAATATGCACCAAAAGTCATCAATGGCACCACAATGGTCACTATCGATTTTTTCTTGGATCATACTCGTGTGGCGGCAACGCTTGATGAGGAAACAAAGGTCATTTCCGTTGTGACACCATCGATTTCTATCGATCGCATGAAAGAATCTGTCGTGTACATACAAACGAATCTCTCACAAGGGAGTGGCGTTGTTTTGTCGAGTGAGGGACTCATTGCCACAAATTATCACGTCATAGAAGGTGCTTCGTCACTACAAATCAAGTTCAATGACGGCACAGTGTATACTGGTAGACTCAGTATCGTAGGCATTGATGTACAAAAAGACATTGCACTCATTCAACTCTACGACGCACCTTCACTTGCTCCAGCTCGTACAAATATGTCGGGATCCGTTCTTGTCAACGCACCAATTTATACCATCGGTTCTCCTTTGGGACAACAAAATGTAGTTTCTTCTGGTTTTGTTTTGGGGTCGACTGCCGATGCAATTAACGTCAGTGCAGAGCTTGAAAAAGGCAATAGTGGTGGTGGACTCTTTTTGGATAATGGTGTTTTGATTGGCATTACGTATGGCTATGGCGACAATCAAAATCTAGCCATTCCAATTGACACGGTACTTTCTACACCACAAACACTTTTGCTTTCTATCGATAGTTTGAAAAATTATACGTATGAGCAAAAACCAATTGAAAATTTTAGATATTACGTCGAAAATGACTTGGCTTGTTTTACGTGGTCACCAGTCTATAAAGCTGATTATTACTACGTTTCTATAGCGTATAGCCAAGAAGGACCTTACCAACGTCTCTATAACACTGTGTTGCAAAGTGACATTTGGCATTGGGCATATCCTTATGCTTTCGCAATCAATGTCGACTTGAAAGATGATATCTTTTTCCTACGAGTTTCTGCTGTAATCAACGGCGAAGAAACATTGACTTCTGAGCCAATGCTCGTGGATTTATCGAAATATTAATAAACAAAATAAAAAAATCGTGTGTCCTAAAATGGAGACACGATTTTTTAGTTGTCAAATATTAAAATGGCTACCATTCAAAATTTATGGCAATCGATTGAGACACTCCAGTTGCACCCCATGCACTGAACTTAACACGCTATTGTAACACCCCTGTTGGAATTGAAATCCCCAATACGCAGACGATCCAGCACCAATCAAATGACATATACTCGCAGAAAGTCCGCCATAATGTGAGACCACCGCCACATTTTTTCCTTTGCTTTCTGCCACCACTCGGTCAATGCCTTTTGAAACCCTGTCGTAAAATTCCACAAACGATTCTCCATTTTCATGAAATTCATCTTGCCACGACGTTTGCCAACGCTCCAATTTTTCGGCATGATGCTCCTTTATGTACGCAAAATCTTTATCTTCCCAATCTCCGAAATTCATTTCACGAAAATCGCTGTCATACTTGATTTCACAGTCGTTATCACGAAATACAATTTTTGCAGTATGGGCTGCACGCAACAAATCACTTGAATACACCATATCTATTTTTTGCGTTTTGAAAAAAGTATGCAACTCCTCTGCTTGTCGCTTACCAACTTCGTTGATGTCACAATCTGTCCAACCGTAAAATTTGCCACTGACATTCATTTCTGTTTCGCCGTGCCGAATGAAGTAAATTCGCATAAAAACCCTCCTTATGTAAGAATAAAATCGCACAAAAAGTAAAAACTAAATTGTTCGATTTTATTCAAAAACTAAATTATTTCATCATATAATACCATAAATTATGTAATATGTCAACTTTGCACCTATTACACCCCAAAAAACATTGAAATTCCAACACCGACCACACCACCACGCAAAAGCCGTCCCCACCACACCTAGCATAAACTTAGCATAATTCTCAACGACTTAGCATAAAAATGGAATGGAATGTCAACACTTTTTCAGACAATTTTTATAAGGTCAACGTACGATACTCTACGGGTGTTCTGTAACCTAACGAACCGTGTATACGAATATGGTTAAACCAATGAACATAGTCTGCTAGTT
>JAWXUZ010000140.1:0-4945 GCA_044425835.1 Bacillota bacterium
CGGCTGTTCGTTGAAATCGCTCAAACTCCCCCATGCACTCGATCTGTTTTGCGGTGGTGGTGCTTGTTGTCGTGGTTCTTCGTTGAAATCACTCAAACTCCCCCACGCACTTTGTCGTCTCGTCGGCGGTGTTTGTCTTTCTTGTTGCATTTGCTCGACAAACGTTTCTGCTGTTGTGCCAGGAGGATCGCCCCATGCTTCACCGTATAAAGGAGATTTTTTCGGCAATCTAAAATCTTCTGGTCTGCCCGAGTTTTTTTGCGGTTGTGCTGATTTTTTCGATTTTTCTTGTTTTTTCTTGAAAGGAAATCCATCAAACGGTGGCATTATCGATTCACTCCTTTCACATTTTTATTGAAGTTTTTATAGTAAAATGCCCATTCATGTTGTCGTTCGTCTAAAAATGAACCACCGGATTTCGTGAGGCGATAGTATTTTCTTGGGACTTCATTCCATGTCTGTTTTTCGTACGATTCTAAAATTTCATTTTTTTCCAAACTATGAAGCAACGGATAAATCGTGCCTGCTTTCATGTGAAATGTATAGTCCGAACGCTTCTTTAATGTAGAAATAATTTCGTATCCATACATATCTCGTTCACTCAATAATTTCAAAACGAGAATTGCCGCTGTATTTTTCATTAATTTTTTATCTACCATAGGGGATTCTCCTTTAGATACTGTCGTGTGTTCGAGTCTATATATTCATGTTACTATAGAGGGGTATCGATGTCAAATTGAAATGATTACTAAATTTTTTTTCCAAACCAAAAGGTCGTTGGTCATTTTGACGAAAAAGTTCATTTTTGCCTCCAACCATACAATTATATCAGCCATTCTTTAAAAAACACTTTGAAATAAGGTTAAAATATGCTACAATACTTATGGAATTATCACTGAAACTAAAGGAGTCAAATAAAATGAGTATTTTAAATGTACAAAATGTAACGCACGGCTTCGGCGACCGTGCCATATTCGACGATGTCTCGTTCCGCCTATTAAAAGGTGAACACATCGGTTTTATCGGTGCAAATGGAGAGGGCAAATCGACTTTCATGAACATCATCACAGGCACTTTGCAACCCGACGAAGGCAAAATCGAATGGGCAAAAAATGTCCGTGTCGGCTATCTCGACCAGCATGCCGTACTCGAAAAAGGCACAACCGTCAGGGAAGTCCTTGCACAAGCCTTTGCTTACCTCTATCAAATTGAGGAAGAAATGAACGTCTTATACGGCAAAATGGGCGACGTTGACGAAGACGAAATGAACCGCCTAATGGCAGAAACAGGCGAAATGCAAGACATCTTGGAAACACAAGATTTCTACAATATCGATACGAAAATCGACGAAGTGGCTCGTGCTTTGGGCATTACCGATATCGGCTTCGATAAAGATGTTACAGATCTAAGCGGTGGGCAACGCACGAAAATCTTATTCGGGAAATTGTTGCTTGAAAAACCAGATATTTTGCTCCTCGACGAGCCGACAAACTACTTAGACGAAGTGCATATTGTATGGCTCACAAGGTATCTCAATGAATACGAAAATGCGTTCATCTTGATTTCTCACGATATCCCGTTTCTTGATTCTGTCATTAATTTGATTTACCACGTTGAGAACCAAAAAATCGAACGCTACGTCGGTGATTACAAGAAATTTGAAGAAGTCCACGAAATGAAAAAAGCACAAATGGAATCGGCATACAAAAGGCAACAACAAGAAATCGGTGAGTTGAAAGATTTTGTGGCACGCAACAAAGCGAGAGTTTCCACTAGAAATATGGCGATGAGCCGTCAGAAAAAATTAGACAAAATGGACGTCATTGAACTTGCAAAAGACAAGCCAAAACCAGAGTTCCACTTCAAGGAAGCCCGTGCGACTTCTCGCTATATTTTTAAGACAGCCGACATGATCATAGGTTATGGCGACCCACTCTCAAAACCACTCAATCTGGAGATGGAGCGTGGGCAAAAAATCGCTCTCGTTGGGGCAAATGGCATTGGGAAAACGACACTCTTGAAGAGTTTACTCGGACTCATTCCACCTGTTTCTGGTACAGTAGAAAAAGGCGATTACATGGAAGTTGGCTACTTCGAGCAAGAAGTTTCGTATGATGCAACGACTTGTATTGATGAGGTATGGAAAGAATTTCCTGTGTATACGCAGTATGAAGTACGTTCTGCGTTGGCAAAATGTGGCTTGACAACGAAACACATCGAGAGTATGGTCAAGGTCTTAAGCGGTGGCGAGCAAGCCAAAGTCCGTCTTTGTAAATTAATCAACCGTGAGACGAATGTATTGCTCTTAGATGAGCCGACAAACCATCTTGACGTCGAAGCAAAAGAAGAACTCAAACGTGCATTGCAGGCGTACAAGGGCAGTATTTTATTGATTTGCCATGAGCCTGAATTTTATAACGACGTCGTAAGCGATGTATGGAATTGTGAGCAGTGGACAACGAAAACCTTATAAGGAGGAAACAACATGCGTATTTTATTTGTGGAATATCCAAAATGCACGACATGTAAAAAAGCGAAACAATGGTTACAAGACCAAGGCATGGACGTAGAAGCCCGTCATATTGTCGAGAACGTCCCAACGGTAGATGAGCTACGTGCATGGCACAAAAAAAGTGGACTGCCATTAAAGAGATTCTTCAACACGAGCGGTCTCGTCTACAAAGAAAATCAACTCAAAGACAAATTGCCTACGATGAGTGAAGAAGAGCAACTACAACTGCTTTCTGGAAATGGAATGCTCATCAAACGCCCGATTGTCGTGAGCGACAGCCATGTATTTGTCGGTTTCAAGGCAGAAACGTGGGAGCAATTGAAGTAGTATAGAAAATACAACATATGCACGTTGTTGCATTTTGGAACTATAGATAATAATTCTCATAAAATGTATTGATTTTTATACAACATAATAGAAAGAATCTCATTTTTCATTTGAAAATTCATTTTTTCTATGGTTTCGCAAGTGATTTCTATAAGTTTATCGTTGAATGTCATATAGTGAAATCGTGGTATTTTCACTATGCAATCATAGTATTATTGTATTTATTAAACAAATCTTTTAAAAAATGATTGTGCATAATTGATATGTATAGTCATTTTTTATTGTAGAACTATACAAAATAAACTAAATATGCAGAATTGAAAATAAAGTAGAAATTTCTTGTGTTTTATACGAAAATCTTACAATATAAGAATTGACCAAATACCATCTCAAAGTCCCTCTTGAAAAATAGTAATATTATACTATAAAATTGGTGAAAACATACAAATAATTTTTTTGCACAATTTTTCACCGTGAAAAAGTCAAAACATTATACGAAATTTCACGAAAAATCACTCGTCAAAAAAAATATATATGATATAATTTAGTTGTAACAATATCAATTCTAAAAAATACATATATAAAATGCGAAACCACAGGAGGAAAAACAATGAATGCGTACATGACAAAAGTAATCGAAGAAGTAAAATTACGTAACCCAGGAGAACCTGAATTTGTGCAAGCAGTAGAGGAAGTATTCCACTCCCTCGAAAAAGTAATCGAAAACCACCCTGAATATGAAAAAACAGGACTTTTGGAACGTCTCGTTGAACCTGAAAGAGCGATTTCTTTCCGTGTGACATGGGTTGATGATGCTGGCAAAGTCAACATCAATCGTGGATTTAGAACGCAATTTTCAAGTGCAATCGGGCCATACAAAGGTGGTTTGCGTTTTCATCCATCTGTGTACACTGGAATCATCAAATTTTTGGGCTTCGAGCAAATTTTCAAAAACAGCTTGACTGGTTTGCCAATTGGTGGCGGTAAAGGTGGTTCTGACTTTGACCCTCGTGGCAAGAGCGAAACCGAAATCATGAGATTTTGCCAAGCGTTCATGACAGAATTGTACCGTCATATCGGTCCAGACATCGACGTACCAGCTGGTGATATTGGTGTTGGTGGACGTGAAATCGGTTATTTGTATGGACAATACAAAAGAATCAAAGGCACTTGGGAAAATGGTGTCTTGACTGGTAAAAACTTGGAATTTGGCGGTTCATTGATTCGTCCTGAAGCGACTGGATTTGGTGCTGTTTACTATGTAAATGAAGTATTGACTCATTTGGGCGATACAATGAAAGGCAAAACCGTTGCCATTTCTGGATTCGGAAATGTGTCTTGGGGTGTTTGTCGTAAAGTCGCTGAACTCGGCGGAAAAGTTGTGACAATTTCTGGTCCTGATGGCTACGTTTACGATCCTGATGGTGTGGTGACAAACGAAAAAATCGCTTACCTCGTAGAAATGCGTATGTCTGGTCGTGACCGTGTGCAAGATTATGCTGATAAATTCGGTTGCAAATACGTAGCGAATACAAAACCTTGGGAAGTCAAAGCAGATATTGTAATGCCATGTGCGACACAAAACGAAGTTGACATGGACGAAGCGAATAAAATCATCAACAACGATACAAAATACTATATCGAAGTATCGAATATGCCAACAAGAAATGATGCTTTGTCTCATATCCAATCCAAAGGCTTGGTTGTTGGACCTTCCAAAGCAGTCAATGCGGGTGGTGTGGCAGTATCTGCACTTGAAATGGCACAAAACTCCATGAGATACAGCTGGGAAGCAGAAGAAGTGGATGAAAAACTCAAAGGCATCATGAAAAATATCCATCGAGTATCGGTTGAAGCAGCAGAAGAATATGGCTTAGGCTATGACTTGGTTGCTGGAGCAAATATTGCTGGATTCAAAAAAGTAGCAGCTGCTATGATGGCACAAGGTTTGGTGTAAGCTGTAGTACGGGTTTGTGATGCAGTGATTACATATGAGTAAAATGGTGAAATAAAATAAAATAGAAGGCGGATTTTGTAACAATTGGAATCTGCCTTCTTTTTTTTGTGTTTGGGGGTGAGAGTTGGGGAGGTTCGGGGGTTCGCCGG
>JAWXUZ010000030.1:0-26360 GCA_044425835.1 Bacillota bacterium
GGGTTTATTTTTGTGCAATTTATTGAGTCGTTATCGTTCACCATTTTTATTTTTGTATGAAAATAGCAATGTGCCCAAAAGTTACTGATTTTAATTTGCATTTTGCGGAAACTCAAGAATTTTCAAAAACCGCATTTCTTTTCATAAAAGTATTGACAACTCAAAAATAATACCATATACTATACATGAATTTAAAAAACATATTTCGACATTGCATGTTCGTTCAATACACATCATTTTATCGACAGGGAAATGAAATTCAATTTCCGCAAGGAGGCTATTATGAAATTTGGAAGAAGACTCAAAGAAGCACGCAAAGCTAAAAATTTAACCCAAGAAGAAGTGGCAAAACTAGTAGGGATTACGCTGCGTTCATACGTCAATTATGAACACGGCAACACGTACCCACGCAAAAGAGAGATGTATGGCAAATTGGCAACTGTTTTGGATATCGATGTGAATTGCCTATTGATGGAAAATGAGGAATTCACTTTAGAGTCATACAAAAAATACGGTCCACGAGGACTTTCGCAAGCACAAAATATGATCAAAGACATCGGTGTATTATACGCTGGCGGCGAGCTTTCAGAAGAAGATTTGGATGCCGTGATGAAGTCTATGCAAAAATTATATTGGGATGCGAAAGAGGACAATAAAAAATATACTCCTAAAAAATATAGGGAAACCACTGATTGATTTTACGGAGGATTTGTTGTATGCGAAATACCGAAAAAATATATGAAAAAGCAATGAAAATCATGAACAGTTCTGGCTCTTGCGATATGAAAAAATTAGCGAAATCATTAGGAATCACGGTTTATTTTGAAAATGACTATAAAAATTTAATGGGTATGTATACTGCTGCCTTCAAAAGAAGGACGATATTTATCAACGCAAATTTAGACGAAAATCTGACACAATTGGTACTTGCACATGAAATAGGTCACGATGCGTTGCATAGAGACTTGGCGAGAAAAAACACGTTCCAAGAATTCAAACTCTTTCGTATGAAAGACAATACGGAGTATGAGGCGAATGCGTTTGCCTCTCACCTCTTACTCGATACAGAGGAGTTTATTGCACTTTCTAAGCAAGGGTATACGATTTCTGAAATTGCAAATTGCATGAACACAGAAATCAATATGGCACTCATCAAACAAAATGAACTCGCCGAACTTGGGTATCATTTGAAAAAACCAGATTATACGAAGTCTGATTTTTTAAAAAGCATAAAAGCAGAGTGAAGCTAGGCTTTGAGAAGCTAGGCTTTGAGAAGCTAGGCTTTGAGAAGCTAGGCTTTGAGAAGCTAGGCTTTGAGAAGCTAGGCTTTGAGAAGCTAGGCTTTGAGAAGTAAAACTTTATTTTTGTTCGCCTAAGCACTTACAAAATTATATAGTTTGAACAATATTAAATTGATATTGCTCCCCCAATTAAATGTTTCCTAAAATAAGGGGAGCATATGTAAGCGGGCGACCGAAGGTACGCCCCTACACATTGGTATTTCAGATTTTGTAGGGGCGACCTGTGGTCGCCCGCTCTCTCAATGCCACAATATCATCCAATTCCTCTTGCAGATATGATTTTCAGTAAATGCTAAAGTGTTTGGCGGGGTCAACTCATTTTGCTACGCAGCCGCTGTATTCTTCAGCGGTGAGGGTTTGGGATAAAGCCCCAAAATCTTTCATCTCCGACTGGCAACAATTCTCGCAACCTCTTGGAATTTCAAATGCGAATGCTCAAAAAACCGATAATACGCCTCGCAAAACCGATTTTTCTCTCGACTCACCTCCGTCGTCGGCTCGCAATTCCTTCTGCACCCATTCCTACACAAAGCAAACCACTTGCAGACTTGGCAATCCTCAGGCACATAGAGCGATTGCTGTATGAACTGCAATTCCTCTCTTTTCTCGTGTAGCGTTTCCACGGAATCCGTAGCCAAATTCCCCAAATGCCACTCGTCTAGCGTATAAAAATCACAAGGATACGCACTGCCATCTGCCTCGACTACGAAGTACGTCCCACAAAATCCAACCATCGCACAACTCTCCACTGGATTTTTCAAATACATCCCTATCACATTATCAAAATACCGAACAGAAACATAAAATCCACTTTTGAAATCCTCATACCACACATCGAACAAGTCAATCAAAAACTTCTCGTAGTCCGCTACAGTCAAATAAAACTCACCATTCTCTGTCTGATCGTCTTGTTCCAAAGGCTCCAAACACTCTATATATTGTTGGTAGTACAATTCGTTTTTTTTGAAAAATTCATACGTCTTTTTAATATTCCTTGCAATGTCTTTGTGAATGACCGTCAAAATATTAAATGGCACATCGTACTTTTTCATCAAGTCAATGCACTGCATAATCGGTGTAAAGGTCTCGCCGTTAGTTCCACTAATGCGATACTTGTTGTGCGTTTTCTTTCTCCCGTCCAAAGAAATCCCGATCAAAAAATTATGCTTCTTGAAAAAGGCAATCCATTCTTCATTCACACGGTATCCATTCGTTTGCAAAGAAAAAGAAACGGTAACGTGATTGACGTTGAGTTCTTCCACAAAAACCATTAACTTCTCATAAAACGGCAAACCAACCAAAGTCGGCTCGCCACCTTGGAATGCAATCGCCACACTTTCTGTTGCATATTGAAATGTTTTTTCCAAAATACGATATAGTGTATCCTCTGTCATAAAATTCAATGCATTGAAACTACGGTGCTGCATCTCGTCTACGTAAAAACAATACGTACATTTCATGTTGCAATGACCAGATGCTGGCTTGATTAGTAAAGTCACATTTCTTCTATCGGTGTCCATCTATCATTTCCTCCTGTTGTGTTTCTTTTTAGAAAAATTAGGGTAAATCTCTATTGTATTTTCGACAATTTAACCGACATCATAATACACATCTCTACCAAAATAAAAAATATCGGACATACAAAAAAATACAATTTCAGGCATACTCATAGTAGTGATCCCAAAATTCCAAAACAAGAGGTGTGCTATGCAAAAAAAGAAAACGACAATTGCCCTCTACCTTCGATTGTCAAAAGCAGACAGCGAAACGAGAGACAATCAAAATGAAAGTACAAGCATTATCGGGCAAAGACACTATCTCCATCATTTTTTAGACGGACACAACACCTTAAAACACTACAACAGAGTGGAATACATAGACGATGGCTTCAGCGGTACAAACGATCAAAGACCGAAATTCCAAGAACTACTCGAAGCCATAAAACATGGAGAAATTCAAGTGGTTTGCACCAAAGACTTCACTAGAATTTCTCGTGATTTCCTCCATATCGGCTATTTGATGGAGAAATTTTTCCCGCTTCATGATGTGCGTTTCCTCTCAATCTCAGATCACTACGACAGCGACCAAAAAGAGGAAACTGACAATCTCAGTCTGAAATTCCGCTACGTATTGAGTGATTTTTATAGTCGAGATTTGTCAACGAAAGTAAACTCAGCAATCAAAAATCGCATGCAAAGAGGGGAATATCTCTCTGGGTTTGTCATCTACGGCTACAAAAAAGACGAAAACAACTGTCTTGTCATCGACTCCTTTGTCGCTTCTCATGTGCAAGAAATATTTTGCTCCTACTGTCAAGGAATGGGTATGAAAGACATCGCAAAACTGCTCTCTGATGAAGAAATTCCAACGCCATCGGCATATCGAAAAGGAAGTATGGACTGCCACTGGAGTCCACATACCATCTACAAAATACTAGGAGATGAACGCTACACAGGTACATACATTGCAGGGAAAACGAAAAAAGTGCGAGGCCTCAAAAACGGACAAGTACTCGTCCCAAAAACAGAATGGGTGATCCGAAAAAATCACCACGCACCCATCATATCACAAGCGATTTTCGATCACGCTCAAAAAATGAAACGCACCACAAAATCAGAAAAAACAACGGAAAAATTGCAACTAGAAAGAGAACAAGTCCTTCTTTTTGGCAAAGTGCATTGTGCCAACTGCCGACGGAAAATGCAACGCAAAGGCAAAAATAAATTTACCTATTATTGTAGATACCGCAAAGAAGCACCTTGCCCTTGCAACGGAAATAAAATAAAAGAAGCGTTGCTTACCACTTTGGTCTATGAAAAGCTAGTCGAAAAAGCAAACGAAATGGCAGTGGAAAGCGAAAAGAATGATAAAACTCATGCAACACAAAATGACAACAACTACGCAAACCTACTATTAAAGAAAGAAAAGCAAGCTCTATTTGAGCAATTCATTTCAAAGAAAATAAGTGAGCGTGCATACGCAGAAAGAAAAAATGGACTAGAAACAGCTCCACCATTGTCTGCTACCTTCCCGTCTCCAACTGCAAATAAACCAACTCTCATAGATGCAATCAAAGGAGAGTCTTCCCTGACAAAAAATCTTGTGGTGCATTTTATCGAAGCAATTTTTGTTTCTTCTGATTGCGTGGAAGTTGTATTTTACTAAAAACCAAATTTTAGTCTTACTGCACTATCCACGTTTCCTACAGATATGCAACCTGTAATCGTCGCCCTCCTCGCAAAAGCCAATGGAACTTCACTCATTACAGAGACGGTTTTTGAAGATCGTTTCGCATATGTGAGCGAATTATGCAAAATGGGTGCAAATATTTCTTTGAATGGGTGTTGTGCAACTGTTTGTGGTTGTGATATACTAAGAGGGCAAGAAGTGTATGGCAAAGATTTGCGAGGCGGTATGGCACTCGTTTTGGCCGCCTTATCAGCTGATGGAAAAAGCATTGTCCACGGTGTCGAATTTATCGAACGAGGGTACGAAACACTCACCAAAAATTTGACGGCACTCGGTGGTGAAATCGATTATATAGACGAAGATTTTTATTATGAAGAAGAAAGCGAATCTGAAATTTTACAATGTGTGTGAGTATGAAGAACCGCTAATCGGCAGTAAAAATTATGGGGTGAACTATGGCAAAAAAGAAACAAGTACAAAAGAAACAAGTACAAAAGAAACAAGTACAAAAAAAAGAATCGCATCATGATTACAACCACAATCCAAAACCACAAAAAAACAATCCGAATTTCGTACAAAAATTGGCTCTCACAAGTGGTTTGGTTGTCGGTATTATTTGTGTGCTTGTCGTCTCCCCTGCATTTCAAATGAAAACACTTGTCGTTTCAGGAGCTGACAAATATACAAACCAAGAAATCGCATCGGCAATTTCACTGCGAGATGGCGATAATATATTACTCTTCAATCAAAAAAAAGCCGTCGCACAATTAGAAAAAAATCCATATATTGCAGATGCAACCATCGAAAAAAGTTTGCCTGATACTGTAAAAATCACGATTGTTGAACGAAAAATAAGAGGATACGTACCGTACATGGGTGCGTATTTATACATAGATGAAGAGGGGCGTGTGCTTGAAACTCGTGAAACGTATTACGAAGCGTCGCCCGAAGTCAAAGGCCTAAAATTTACGAATTTCCAACTCGGAGAAATCTTAATCGTAGAAAATCCAGAGGCATTGGACATCGTTTTGCAAGTCTCTCAAATTGTAAAAAAATATGAAATGCTTGACGAGGTTTTGGAAATTCATGTACACGATTTGAACAACATCAAAATTTATATGCAAGGTGTCGAAATCATCTTAGGCAAAACAGATGAAATAGAACAAAAAATGAGAATTATGGCAGAAGTTATGAAAAATATTCCTGAAGGCGATCGAGGTATGCTCGATTTGAGTGATTTGAGCAAACCTATTATTTTTCAATACTTGACGTGAAAATATATTTTTTCTCTAGCACACCATAAAGTTTAAGTAATTTAAGTTGTTTATACGGTAAATTTTAGGAATTTTAGGCATAATATTGAAAATAAGTAATATTGAGATACCAACTAAATATTCCATTTTTAAAATAAGAAAAGAACTTGTGATTCCTATCAGGTGACCGAAGGTCCCCAATATATATTGAATTTTCAGCATCTCAAGAAAGGCGACCTTCGGTCGCCTACTCCCAATAGAGCAATCGTTTGGGGCAATATTTAATTGGGGGAGTAATAATATCCCATAACGAAAGATAAAAAATAAAAAAACCGATACTTTTTAATAAAAATTACTTAAGTTTCTTGACAAAATGTAAAAAATAGATTAGAATAAGGTAGATACAATAACCAGTCTTAGACAATATGCTGTAAAAATAAGATTACGGTCATATGTATTTGATTCATCGGTCACTAAGAAGGAGGAATATTTATGCGTCTTGTACCAGTTGCACACTTAAAACATGGATCGAAAATAGCTCTTGACATACTCAATGCATTTGGTATGCCATTAATCTCAGCTGAGGAAATCGTAACTATGCATACCTTGCAAACGTTACATAGGTTGAAAATATCTTACGTCTACATCAAAGATGAATATTGCTTCCAAGAAAAATCTACAACTTATGGCATTTCACAAGTTGGACATTTTATGAAAATCATTTACCAATTGCGTGAAATCGCTTTGCGTTCAATGAAAGGTGAATCAGGTCCAGAAGACATCGAAGATTGTGTAAAAGTTGCCAAAAAACTTGTTGCACAAGTTGTGCCTGCTGTACAAGATGGCACCATGAAAATCATGTACGAGCCTGTAAAAATGTATACAGACACCGTGATTGAGCAATCCATCTACGTTTCCATTATGTCGGTGGCTCTCGGTGTGAAAATGAATATGTCAGAAGACAAACTTGTTGAGCTTTGTATTGCTGGTATGTTGCGTAATTTCGCATTGCTCTCTCCAAAAATCAGGGTCAATGGCAAACTATTAAAACCTGCCCAAATTGAAGAAATGCACCCTACTTTGACTTATAATTTCTTGAAAAACAATTATGACATTTCAGAAGATATTTTGCTTGGCATTTTGCACCATCACGAACAACACGATGGTTCAGGCTACCCTGGAAAATTGAATGGTTCTGTCATTCATCCATACGCAAGGATTCTGTCTTTGATTCAATTTTTCTATACATTGAAAACGGACAACAACCCTCTTGTAGTCAAACAAGGGCTTTTGGAAGTTGTATTTGAAAGCAAATTGAAAAAATTCCATCCCGATGTTGTCGATGTATTCTTGGCAAATGTAGAACTATTTACCTTAGATACATTGTTCAGATTGACAACAGGTGACATAGTTGCTGTACTAAAAAACAATCCGTTTACACCATTCAAACCAGTTGTGCGTGTCGTGAAAAGTGGCGGTACCAATGAAGTTGGAACTGTCCTAGATCTATGCGATTTTGCAAATGCGAAAATAAAAATCAACACAATCGTTTACTATATAGATGAAGAAGATACTGTTGGTACTGGTACGAATGATTGATGACTGATATCAAAATATTGAGATTCATCAGCAAAAATTAAATTAGATAAAATAAAAAAGTCGATATACAAGTTTCTTAGTATATCGACTTTTCGGCTGTTTGTCAAATATTTATTTCACTAGCGGTGAAGAAATCACCCCTAGAATTCCATTTTGACTGTACTGCCACTCAATCCTTTTTTTGCCACGATTTTTTGGTCGATGGCTTCTTTCATTTCCGTGATATGAGAAATCACCCCAACCAAGCGATTGCCATGCGACAACCTTTGCAATACCGCAATGGCTTGGACTCTCGACTCATCATCCAACGCACCAAAACCCTCATCAATGAACATGGCATCAATTGCCACTCCGCCAGCGTAATTTTGTATCGTTTCCGAAAATCCAAGAGCCAAAGAAAGTGATGCCTTAAACGCTTCCCCACCAGAGAGCGTCTTAATGCCACGCACTTTTCCTGTGAATTGGTCGAGTACTTCAAGGTCGAGTCCCGTTTGGGTTCGCTTGTCTGTGCCACCGTCCAACGCACGCAAAACATAACGATTCTCCGTCATTTCAGCAAACCGCCGATTCGCTTCTTGCAGTACTTGTTTGAAGTAGAAGGTCTGCACATACGTCTCAAATGCAATTTTTACTTTGCCCGTCAAGTCGCCGTTCGCAGTTTTTGACAACTCCTCGACAGGCAAAAGTCGCTCGATGGCAATCTCTCTTTTTTTCATGATATCATGAATTTTTCCGATATAGTTTTTCACCACACCTACAGACGATTTGCGTTTGTCAAGCTCAAGTTCGAGTGTTTTTTTCTCTTGCCCAAGCACGTCTAACGTTTCTTTGAGTGTCGCCAAATCCACCACTTCTTGCCCTGCCACGTCCTCCGATTCCGATAATACGAGTGTCAAACCTTGCAATTCTTCAAAAAAACGAGTGACTTTCGCTTCTGCAATTTCTAAGAGTTCCCTTTGTTCTGGCACGATTTCTAAATACGCATCGACAGAGGAAAAGCCTTTTTCCGCCAACATCTCTTTGCAATCTTGCTCTAGTTGTTGCCATGTTTTTTTCGATTGCTCGGCTTGTTTTTTACTTTCTTCGAGTCGTACTTTTTCGGTGTGCAATTCTTTTTCAGTCGTTTCAAATACAGATTGTGCCTGTTCCACTTCTTTTGTGAGACGTGCCAAATATTGCTCTAGTTTTGCAATGGCAAGTAACAATTCATCTTTTGTGCCATACACACCAATTTGGTCAACTACGCTTTGTAACTGTCCTTTGAGTGTATTCAGCTTTTCCAAAGAAAGTGTGCGATCCCCATCATTTTTCGTTTGGCTCTCCCTCAATTTTTCAATTGTATCGGTAATCATTTTTTCTTTTTCAGGGAGTGCTTTCCCTTGTACGAGTCTCGCTTCCAACGCTTTTTGCTCTGCCACAACTGCCTGATATTCCTGATTGCACGCTATTTGGTCTGCTTCTAGTGTCGCTTCTTGACTGTCTAACTGCTCCAAATTTTCTTGCATTTGCTTTTTGAAAATTTCAGCTTTTTCTTTTGCAGATTTGCCTTCGGCGATCAATTGGTTCAGACGGTCTCGCAGTTCGTTTTCCACTTCTTTGGCTTTCTTCCAGACGATTTCCGTTGGGGCTTCCGCTGAAATGACAGCTTTTTTCGGGTGGTCAGTTGATCCACACACCGAACAAGGTTCATTCTCGACAAGCTCCATCGCCAAAACACCTGCTTGCCCACGCAAAAATGACACTTCCATTTCATCGGCAATTGCTTTTTTCGATTGCCAAATTTTTTCTGTATCTGCATACGTTTTTCTCAATGCTTGGACATTGCCCATTTCTCCATTGTATTGTTTGAAACGTTCGTGTACCTCTTTGAATTTAGCGAGTTTTTCGCTGATCATTTTTTCTTTTTGTTGCAGAACAAGTTCCTTTTTTTCCAACTCTACAAGTTCTGCTTTTTCTTTTTCAAGTGACAATTTCAATTCCGTTTGGTTGGCAATTTCAACTTCTATTTTCTTTTTTTCTGCACTCAAAGTCTCATTTTGCTTTTGTACTTCACGAAGTTCTGTTTCGAGTTGCTCTTTTTTCTGAAAGCCTTCCACCTTATTTTGTAAATCTTTCAAACGCAATTCGTCTGGTTCGGCCTCTTTTTTCTTTTGTAGAATTACATCTTTTTCTTTTTCCTTTTCTACTAATAAAGGAGTCAAAATATCGATTTGTTTCGCTATGGATTCCACAAGTTTTTTGTTTTCTTCGTAACCCACTCTTGCTGTCTCAAAGCGAGTGTAGACTGGTTGCACATAATCAAGGGCTGTGCGTTGTCGTTGCAGATACAACTGTTCTTCCTCGATTTTTGGCAATTCCAACTGCAAGTTTTCTAGTGCAAGCTCTCTCTTTTTGCGAGTCTCGATTTGCTGATTTTTCTGCTCTATTTGTACAATTTCAGCATTTTGTTTTGTCATTTCCGCCAATATTTTCTCTCTGTTTTCTTCACCGAGTGAGAGTATTTTTTCTGATTCAGCCAACTCTTTTTCTGCTTCTGCGACAATGGATTCTGCTTGATGCTCCAAGAGTTTCAGATCAGTATCTGGCTGAAATTCTTTCAAATACTCCACCATGGTTTGTGTCGTTTTCTCGACTGTTTTTGACTGGTCTGATACCATTTTCTTCAACTCATTTTGGAAATACTCATAGAGATCTGTACGGAAAATTTTACGAAAAATACCGACTCTCTCCGTGCTGGGTGCGTAGAGCAATTTCAGAAATTCCCCTTGGGCAATCATTGCAATTTGCTTGAATTGTTTTTTGTCGACACCAAGGAGCGACTCAACGTATTTTGTCACTTCGTTATGTCCTGTCTTTAGTGGCACTTCGCTACCCTCATGCCAAAGGGTGGCATCGGCAGTCTGTTTCGTCATTGCAGTATCACTATTTTTTTTCGGTCGTATATACATCGGATTTCTCGTGATGGTATACGTTTCATTGCGATATTCAAAAGTAAGTGTGACAAAGGTTTTTTCAGTTGGCAAAGCAAAATCACTCCGCACGCTATCTATGGTACGATACGATCCACTCACTTCGCCAAAAAGTGCAAAGCAAATGCCATCGAAAATCGTCGTTTTTCCCGCTCCTGTATCGCCTGTGATTAAGAAAATGCCCGACCCAAATTTGGAAAAAGGAATTTCCGCCACACCACCATAAGAGGCAAAGGCACTCATCGTCAAATGGATTGGTTTCACTGCACATCACGCTCCAATCTCTCCCAAACGGAGTTTACAATTTCCAACTGTACTTCAGACAATTCTCTTCCATTTTGTGCTTCAAAAAATTCAGAAAATACCACTTGTGGCTTGATATTTTTTTTGATGTCGGCATTGACTTCTGCTGATGCAGATTGTCTCGACTCAAAGACGAGATTCATAATGTTGGGGTAGACGCTCCGCAACTGCCCGATGGCATCGTACGGTATCATAGAATCGGTCAGTATGGCTCGGATATAGTCTTTCGATTCGCCATTTTTTTTGGCAACTTCTTTGGCAACTTCCATCAATTGAGCCAATTCGCCTTTGATTTCACGCATTGCACGCAGTGGTTGTATTGGCAATAAAGTCACTTCCAGATTGCCTTTTTCATGAAATTCAATACAAGTCACCGCTTTTTCTCTATGGATTTCAGAAAAAGAGTATGCAAGCGGAGAGCCAGCGTATCTGATGGTGTCACGTCCCATTTTTTGCGGACTATGCAAATGCCCCAAAGCAACGTAGTCATAGTCGAAAAAGTGTGAGGCATCTACGTGATCGATGCCACCGACTGAGGACATTTCAGAATCACTTTCTTCGGCTTTGCCTTTGTATGTCACAAATTGGTGAGCCAGTATGATATTGCGTTCTTCCAGATTCAGTTTATGGTGCGAAAGTGCCACACGCACACCGTCTTCATACGTCAAAATATCTTCATCAAAATAAGGAGAAACATGTGCAGGTTTCACAAATGGCAACATGTGAATATGGAAATTGCCATATTCATCTGCCAAAGTCACTTGTTCGATTTCGCCTAAAAATTCCCCGACAATATGGACATTGCGTTTGGCAAAAAATGTACGACCATACGACAACCGCTGTGCCGAATCGTGATTGCCCGCAATTAAAAACACCTTAATATTCGCTTCCGCCAATTCATTTAAAAATTCGTCGAACAATTGCACCCCTTCAACCGATGGCACAGATTTATCGAATACATCCCCTGAAATCAGTACAATATCCACGGCTTGTTCCCTTGCCATTCCCACTATTTTTTCCAAAATATACTTTTGGTCTTCAATCATAGAAAACTCGTGGACACGTTTTCCCAAATGTAAATCACCTAAATGAAATGCTTTCATACGACTCCTCCTAAAAATGTTTCAATTGATTTTGCAAATTGTGCTGCTCGCAATTCGATTTCTGGAACTTCAAAAATGCTCCCTGGCAAATTGGCAGTTTCCACCATAGAAAATTGTGGTGGCAATAAAAATGTTTTGTTGATGCCAAGCGAACCGAGAATTTGCTCGGCAACGATTTCCCCACCGCTATAACCCGATACGACAAGCGAAAATAAGCCTTTTTCGTAAAAGTACATTCGGCGAAATAATGCGGTCAAACGATTTACAAATGCCGTCAAATTGGCACTCATGGCATCGTTATAATTTGGGGCAAGAATGACCAAAGCATCGCAAGCCAAAATGGCAGGGTAAACATCTTTCACGATGACACCGCCATAATAACACTGACTTTTCTTACTAAAATGCATGCAAAGTTCATAAGGACACGCTCCGCAATCGTCGACTGTGCCGTTTCGCAAAGTGATTTCTTGCACATCGCAATCCGCTATATGTTGCTTGACCATCTCCCACAAAGAAAGTGTATTCGATACGTCACCATGACTTGCGTGGAGTACGAGCAACCTTTTTTTGCGTGGTACAGGTTTGTAATCGACCATACGCTTAAGGAGTTCCATTGTTCCTCGATGGTACGCTTCGAGTGGTGTGCAGTTTTCATTTTTTGATTTGACAGAAAAATTTTGCAGATCTCCTGTCGCTTCGACGAGTCCTCGCCCCACGAACAAACAACCCTTTTCATTCATGGCAAATATCAATTCACGAGCCAATGATTTTGTGTATAACGCACCCGCCCCATCGAGCAACACTCCGCCAACACAACCAAAAAAAGTCAACTCGCCTTTTCTAATTTTTTGCAAAATTGCATAATAGGGCAAATGGATTCCCGTTTCGTCAATGTGGAGTGCAAATAAAATTTTGCAGTTCTGGAAATGGTGTGGTTCTTGAAATGCTTCAAAAAATTCGACTATATACACCGATTCTATGCGGTTGATGATTTCGCAGAATCGTTCTGTAATTTCTTTTTTCTGCGGACAAATCAAAACGATTTTTTCTTTTACTGTTTTCATGCGATCCACCCCCCTCATAATTTTTTGTTTGCTCTTACTTTTTGCATTCTTATGCGGGCGACCACAGGTCGCCCCTACCCATCTTCCCCAGTTTTTCGGACAGGGATGGTCGGTTTTGCTTTTTGTTTTTTCTTGCTTTTTGCATTCTTATTCGGGCGACCACAGGTCGCCCCTACTTAGACTACACCAATTTTTCCAAATTGACATACGCAGTTTCAATCCTTTTGTATAACTTCTCTACCAATGGCAAAAACTCAATTTCCAAACCGTGTGCAGTCGTCCGATTTTTGCACCCCATATACACCCCAGCAAGGAAATTCGAGCTATAATGCCACTCACCACGCATGGTGAGTAATATGGAAATCGCAGCCGAAGAAATCGCTGGTGCAACGTATGGTTTGAAGCCAAGATCTCTCGTTTTGAGATTCGATTCCACCGCCAATTTTGTCAATTCGAGTGACAGCTCATCATCGTAATTTTCGATGGAATTGGCAATCACCAAGTCGCCACCGTGTGGACCATACGCTCGTCCCTCCGATAAAAACATCTCAAATTTTTTGTCTTGTTTTGCGTAGTACACCGCTCGTCCGTTCATGACCCCTAAGCCGTAACCCTGAATTTGTTCAGGCAACAAACCTTTTCCGTCGAATTCGCCAGATTCATCTGTGTTACTCGCCACAAAAGCCGTTTTACAAAGTGGGTCGACAGGATCGGAAACGACAGCAAACAGTCCATCAAATTTTGACTCTCTCGCTTTTTTTGCAAAACTAGAAATGATTCCTTGGTTCGCTTCGAGTTGTGCCATGCGAACGTCTTTGACTGCATCTCCCACTTTGGGAATGCCTTTGGAGGCACAGAAAATAAAGACATCGCACGCAAACAATTCTGATTCTTCCAGTATCACAACTTCAGGCATCGCTTCGCTATCAAAAGGGTACATTGCTTGATTGAGTTCACTCTCCCAACGTTTGCATACATTCGGGCTGACATCGTAGATGCCGAGTGTGTCGATGCAGTCGCCACCGAGCAATTTGAGTGCCGTCAAAACAGTACTACCGACATCGCCCAGTGCGAGCAAATGGACTCTGTTTTTCTTTTTTTCTTCTAGTCGAGTTGCTTTTTTTTCAAATAGCGTTTCCCATTCCTCGAGACTTCTCCAGTTGGTATTGACGAGTGTCACCCCATTTTCGATGGTGTCTTTTGTGAGTCGTTCTCTGATGATGATTTCAGGAATTGATTTTTTCTTCATTTGATTTTCGTTTTGCAAGGTTTCATTTAGTACACTTTCGTTGAGCCAAAATAGCCCCTCGCCGTAGAGTTGTGCCACATGTGCAAGGCGACAATGCCCTTTGCTTTTTTTAATATCCCAGTCTACTGGAATTAATTTTTTTGGATTTTCCATTGTTTTTTCTCCTTATTTTAGTACCAATTAATGATTGCTAATTTCTAACAGATAAAGACCTTGGGGCTTTGCCCCAAACCCCACAAAAATACCTTTTAAAAAAAATTGAGTAAAACTTTGATTTTGCTGCCCTTAGTGTTAGAAGATTTTATATTTTTAGCAGTATTTAATTGGGAGATTAATATTTTCACTATTAGAATTTTTTAAATTCATCTTTGTCTTTCATTGTATTGACTGTCGTATTCAAGAAATTTTGGAATCTTGCCAACCGCTCCAAATCGCTATCGATATACACCGAGGGAGCCAGATTGTAATCATACTGCAAGCATTGCCCAAAATCAGGCAATCTCGGAGAGATGACTACTTCATTCAATCGGTCAAGCGTCAAGCTTCTTTCAAATTCTTTTTGGTATTCTTCTTGCAATACTTCAAGAATGAGTTTCGTATTTTTGAGACACACCCTCGAAAGATGGTAAATGTCCTCCGTATGTGCGTTTGGCAAAAAGCCCGGCATCATGTAAGGCAATATCAAATTGATGGACGGAATCATCGTCTGCTTCTCGCCCTCGGGCTGTTTCACAGCATCGCCACCGATAAATGGATAAAGACTCGTTTCGACAAACCACGCTTTCAGTGACGGCACGAAATACGCACTTTCAACGTCTCTGCCTTGAATTTCCATAACATCTTTTCCTCTACCTGACAATACACCGATGATGGCACGGTCAATTTCTATGCCCTCTTCTTTGAAAATGACATCGAGTTCTTTGATACGATAGCCCTTGTGGAGCAAATCATCGACCAAAATAGCTGGTCTCTTGAACGAATTGATTGTGCGAATTTGCTCTTCGAGTGAGAGGTGTTGCGAAAATTCCTTGACTGAAAAACTCGTCAATTCTGGATCGAATACTTTTTCTGTATGGAGTACTTTCGTTACGGTATTTGGAATGACGATGCCTTTCATAATTTTACCGTATGGCACACACATTTTCTGACCCAACACTCGTGGAACGGTCGGTATTTTCGATACATCATTGGCTTTTGTAATGAGTTCAATCAAGCGATTTTGCATGATACCAGCATCGAAAGAAATCACAAGTTCGCCTGGATATAGTTTCGTCAACGCTTTTTGCAAGCGGTAGTGTGCTTTTTTCAACGTCCGCAATACTCGCTCATTTTCATTGAACGGTTCTTTGATTGCCGTCTGCATATTATGGTACAAAGTCAATGGATTTTTCATATCGACGGTGTAGAGTTTTTTACTACCGACCCCTCTTTGGGACAAAAAGCCTTGTCGCTCTAGGGCTTCACGCATTTTTCGTGAGAGTTCACTATCATCTTTGTGTGCCACAGCGTACGTATAATCTTGCTTCAGTGCCTCTGCGAGTGTCTCAGTGAGGAGTGTTTGCTCCATGTAAGAAAGTGTCGCATTCGGGCGAACGTAGGAAGTCCGCAACAGCACGATTTTCCCCGAAGTATACTTTCTGACGTAACTTGCAGTCTGTGCTTCTTGAAATTCGTTGTACAAATCTCTCGTGGAAATCCCTTGGAAAATCATGAGTCCGTCGAGTTGTCTGCCGTGCGTTTCGTCCCACACACCAATCATTTGAATGTCCTCGTTTAACTCACTTAACATCTCTAATGTGACATCTGTCGTCAATTGTCCATCGACAATCAATGCTTGTTCAACGCTTTGTTTATCGAAATAATGCACGACTTCAATATTTCTTGTTTTCAGCAAACTCTTATACTGTGGCTCACGCAAATACAAGCCGTGTTGGTAAATATAATTTTGAGCCATCGTATCAATCAAGTTTGTGATGTCACGGTTGTTGTCTATATTTTCACGGATACGAGTCGAGCTGATGTCCTCAAAATGCGTAGGCAATTTCAACTCCACGACTTCATTTTGAATTTGCTCATACGATTCTTTGTGGAAATCGCCTTTTTCGACTTCACTCTCACGCAAGAACAAAACGTGCTTGAAGGTTTGTATTGAATTTTCACAAATTGGCACTCGGTATGAGGACGCATTTTCCACCACGTCACTACCTGCCACCATATAGACTTCTTTGTCAGGGAACAATTCTCGTAATTTCCCTAAATCTTCAGGGTTTGCAATGTTGATTGGAATGCTTGACGGAAAGAGATAAATATTTTCTTCGTTGGCAATCGACATTTCTAAAATTTTACGACGTATTTTATGCGGTTGCGTTTTTTTCGACCATGAAAATCCGTCCAATGCCAAATAGACTTCAAATCCCATATTGCGAATGGCGGTTGCAATTTCTTTATGTCCCAACGTAAACGGATCGTACGTGCCGGGAAAAAATGCAATTTTTTTCGATTCTCGAAACGCCATCGTCTTATGTTCAAATAAGTAATCGGTGATGAATTTATAAATGCCTTTCCAACCAATGGTATCATTGAAAAATGCCAGACTTGAAGTGTCACTTTGGGTGGCAATGGTCGCCATTTTTTTACTTAGGAAAGTAAACATAATTTTCTTCAGTTTGAGATTGAGCAAATCCGATCCAAAGAGTTCTCGTCCCACGACCCAAAATGCTTCTCGGTTGACGCTTTCATGGTAACTTGCGAAGCCACTTAAGAATGTGCCAAGCATCGTATTTCTACGTCCCTCATACACTGCCACGTATTCAGGAAATCTCGTGCGGTATTTCGGGTAATGGCAAAGCATCACGCCAAACGTATCGAGTACGAGACTCGGAATCCTATCGTTGAAACCATTTTGTAGATTTCTCAAATCTCGAATCATTTCATCAAGCTCTTTCGGGTGGAGGTACATCAAATACTCTCCGAGATACATCGGAATGTATTTCGCAAATTGAATCTCGCCGATTTCAAGCCCTTTCATCAACTCGACTGCAACATCATTTCTTTCGTCCCACGTCAAAAATGATGCCAATTTGATGAGCGTTTCCCCTGCAAAATGACGGACTCGCACTTGCTCACTGACTTTGAGTAAGTTACAAAGGTGAGTCGAAGCATGGAGTTTTGGCACATTGCGGTCAAGGCATACCCTCTCATAGAGCAACTCAATGTTGACCATTTTGATTTTCCAAGGTGTTGCTGCTTTCAGATTGACCAAGAACATATCGGAAATGACTTTTTCATCTTCAAAAATACGTTGGTAGGAAACGCCACGCAATCGGTCTTTCAATCCGTAAATTTCACCAATTTTAAACAGCAAAAACTCAAGGCTCACATTGGCTTTGATGACCATGCGTTCCACGATATTCCATACGATTTCACTATGGTTTTCTAGTTGTAAAATATCCTCTTTCATATCTTTGATATTTAAGAGGATCGTTGCACGAATTTCCAGAGAAGCACCGTCGACAAAGTGATTCATAAAATCAAGCAATACCATCATTTCCTCTTTTGTAATGAGATCTTTTGGAATGACGGTAATGGCATCAATCAAAATGAAAATTGTATCTTCTGCCCAGTCGAATTTTTTATAGTATTGCAAAATTTCACTGATGTATTTTTTGGCATCGGCCGTCGGTTTCATATTTTGCATGAGGCTCGTCACCACTCGTTTGAGTCCATACCCAAGCCAACGGCGGTGGCGGTCGACCATCTTATGGTCAGGTACCAATATGAGTGAAACGTAATTTTTCCAAACCTCAAGACTCGTCGTCTCATCGAGTATAATATTGGTGTCAGCGGGCAATTCTTTGCTATATTCAATGTCGTAATTGGCAATGATTTTCCCAATCAGATACCCTGCTTGTCTACGGATATCGCCCTCACGATGCACCATCAACTCATATAGAAAACGCATACACCTTCTTTTTTGTTTCTGTGTCATATACGAGTAAAATTCAGTGAAAATATTGAGGTATGTCCTCGTATTTTTCCAATCTCTCGTACTCCTTGCATTTTCTAAAATGTCATTAAATGAGGTCTCACGGCTCAATTTGTGCATGAGGTGAATGTTATTTTTGATACTGATATTTTTAAAGGCCTCGACCGTTTCATTCATATCGAGCAACGCCAAATCTTTATGTACGACTTCCGTCAGCATATTTTTCCGCAAATCGGTATTGACACCTAGATGATTCATATATTTTTCAAAATCGACCAAGCGAGAATACACCAAACGGTAACGATTTTCTTTTGCCACATCGACATTATCGAGTTTACTCAAAATGACATCGAAAGAATCCTCCAAGGAATACAGTTTCATATGCTCTTTGCCATCGATATAACAATCGCTTTTCACTCGAAAATCGGCATAAATCAAAATGAGCGATTCAATCGGTAAATTGTCAAGTTCCAAATCCCATGTCGAATGGTTCGCTGCCACATGACCAATTTCTTGCAATTTGTGACTGCGAAACCACAAGTCAGTATAGTAATAATGTAAATACGGAATGCGTTTCGTTTCACTATCTTTGCAACCAAATTTCCCGAAATCATGCCCTGCTGCTGCTCCAGAAATCAGCCCCAGATCGATTGGCATATCGGCATTTACAAGTTGTCTTGCCACGTGCATTGCGATGTGATGCACCCCTGCTACGTGTGCCAGTAAGTTAAATGGCATAATCTCTCGCCCAATCCACATCAACTCATAGATATATTCATTCTCCACTTGCTTTAAAAATGTGTTGTACGTTTTTTCATATGGACTGCCCAACATCTCCTCTTCTGTAGCAAAGGCAAAATCTGCCAAACAATCAAAGAGTCTATGCGACTTTTCTTCTGCAATGAAAATGCGTAAAATTTCCAAATAGACGAATACGGCTTTGGGAATCGACACTGACAGCACAATGTCTTCCCTATGCGGATACACACTGCGAATCAAAAATCGGTAGATGTAAAAAAGCCAACCTTCTTCAGGCTCTTTCTCCACTAGATATAAAAGTGTCGGTTCAGCGAGTGCCACAACGTCTTGACAAGTGATGGTTTTCTTTTCAAGAAGTACTTCCAACTCGGGAATCCACTTCTTTTTTTCGAGTAGGTAGGCCATTTCTTTTTTTTCGATTTCTAGTCTTTTTAAAAATGATTTGTCCAAAAGTGCAACATGGATTTTGCGATAAAGTTCATTTGCCTGTTTTGTATGCATGATTTGCCCTCCTTATATTTTTTTTAGTTTACCAAAATTTCTAAATACTTTCAATGAAAATCCGAAAAAATCGTGAAATCTATTGACGAAAATTCATTTTATTGGTATAGTAATATTTGTGATATTTGTAACATACAATATATTTTAAACACATTGCACAAACGGAATCAATTATTTTCATAGCAAAAAGGAATGAATTTGTTGATTTTTACAAAGTTAAAAGAGGTGGAATTTTTGATTTACTACAACGAACGCAATCACTTACTTGAAGTACGTAATTACCAGTATGAATTGCAAGACGTCCCAGAGCCGAATTTATACCGTGACATTTACCCATATGATGAAGTGCCAAAATGCACGTTCAACCGCTTGCTCGTGCCGATGCGTACCCCAAAAGATTTATGGATGACAGACACCACTTTTCGTGATGGACAGCAATCGAGAACGCCATACACTGTCGAGCAAATTGTTGAGTTGTTCAAAATGATGCATAGACTCGGTGGGCCCAACGGCATGATTCGTCAGTCAGAATTTTTCTTGTACAGCGAAAATGACCGTACAGCCATCAGAAAATGCCAAGAACTCGGCTATGAATTTCCAGAAATTACAGGGTGGATTCGTGCCACAAAAGACGACTTGCACTTAGTCAAAGATATGGATTTGAAAGAGTGTGGTATTTTGGTGAGTTGTTCGGATTATCATATTTTTCACAAATTGAAAAAAACAAGAAGACAAGCCCTTGATGACTATTTAGACATCATTCGTGGGGCGTTGGAAATGGGCATTCGTCCTCGCTGTCATTTTGAGGACATCACAAGAGCCGATTATTACGGTTTTGTCGTGCCATTTGCAACGGAATTACAATACTTAATGGAAGAATACAACATTCCTATCAAGATTCGTTTTTGCGATACCATGGGCTACGGTGTGCCATATCCGGGGGCGACAATGCCTCGAAGCGTACCGGGGATTATCTACGGGATCAACTACTATGCGAGATTCCCAAGTGCCTTGATTGAGTGGCACGGACACAACGATTTTTATAAAGCAGTGACCAATTCCACGACAGCATGGCTATACGGTGCGTCATCAGTCAATTGTTCGCTCCTTGGCATAGGTGAGCGTACAGGCAATACACCGCTTGAAGCGATGGTATTTGAATATGCCCAACTGCGAGGGCATCTCAACGGAATGGATCCGACTGTCATCACTGAAATTGCAGAGTATTACGAAAATGTCATTGGTGATGTCATTCCAAGTCGCACACCTTTTGTCGGCAAAGATTTCAATGTCACAAGAGCTGGAATCCACGCTGATGGTGTGGCAAAAGACGAAGAAATTTACAATATTTTCAATACAGATAAATTGCTCAATCGTCCATTGGGTGTAGAAATCAATAAAAATTCAGGTTCCGCAGGCATTGCGTATTGGCTCAACCAACATTGCAAAATCCCTAATGGTGAAAAATTCACGAAACAATCAGAAGAAGTAATCACATTAAAAGATTGGGTCGACAACCAATATAATGATGGTCGTGTCACCTTTATCGGGAAGAAAGAGCTATTTCGAGCAATGAAAGAGTTGACACCGCACATTGCAGAATTTTGTAAATTATAACCATAACCTAGAAACCATTATCATTCGCAAAGGAGGTACTCATGGCACATTCAGCTACTATTATTTACGGTGATGGCTCAGGTCCTGAAGTCATTACAGCAGCAAGAAAAATCATTGATGCAACAGGTGTAAAAATCGACTGGGAAGAAGCAGAGGCAGGAGAACGTTTGATCGAAGAACAAGGTACAAACCTACCGATTCTGACGATTGCTTCCTTATATACAACGAAAGTGGCACTGAAAGGGCCTTTGGCGACACCAATTGGCGAGGGCAATGCCAGTGTCAATGTGGCTTTGCGAAAAGCGTTTGATTTGTATGCAAACGTGCGACCAGTGAAAAATCTCCCCGGAGTCAAAACTCGATATGACAACGTCGATCTCGTCATCATTCGTGAAAATACAGAGGGTTTGTATGCCGGAATGGAGCGTATGGTCGATGACAACACTGCACAAACCATCAAGCAATTTACAACCAAGGGTTGCGAGCGAATTTGCCGATATGCCTTTGATTTTGCGGTGAAAAATGGTAGAAAAAAAGTCACTGCTGTACACAAAGCCAACATCATGAAAATGACAGACGGCATGTTTCTTCGCATTGCAAGAAAAGTAGCGGAAGAATACCCAGACATTGAGTTCAACGACAGCATTGTCGATGCGATGTGTATGCGACTTGTGATGTACCCTGAACAGTATGATGTGCTACTTTGTCCGAATTTTTACGGCGATATTTTATCTGATTTGGCGGCTGGTTTGGTTGGCGGACTCGGTTTGGCAGCGAGTGGCAATATCGGTTCTAGTTGTGCCATTTTCGAGCCAGTGCATGGTTCTGCTCCTGATATTGCAGGGCAAAACAAAGTCAATCCGACAGCGGCTATTTTATCAGGGGCGAAGATGCTTACGCATTTGGGAGAAGTTGCGGCGGCGAAAAAAATCGAAGCGGCTGTGCTTTCTGTTCTTGAAAAAGGCGAGGTCGTGACAGTGGATCTTGGAGGGTCTGCGACGACGACGGAGTTTGCCGATGCGGTGATTGGTGAGATGAAGTGATTTTGTAGTAGAGTTTTATGGGAAATTGAATATGAAAAAAATCCAGAAGCGTTCTTTGTTTCTGGATTTTTTTTGTGGGGATTTTTCCTATTGTTTTGGGGGTGGGGCTTGTAGGGGCGACTTGCAGTCGCCCGAATCATCACACCATAATTTCCAAAAACACAAAATTGAACCAAACGAAAACCGAAATTTTACATGTGTTTTTGTTTTCCATCGTTTTATTGTATCGACGGGCGACCACAGGTCGCCCCTACGGGTGTTTGGTGGTTTGCCCCATCACCGCACCAATTCCCCACAAACAAAAAAGCCCCCCAATCGTATGGTACGAAAAGGGGGCATATCGCCATCAAAGACGAAATTATGGAAAATTGGATTTTGGGCAGTGTGTGCCTAGAAAATCAATTTTCTTTTTTATTGCGGTAGTTTATTTTGCTTATGGTGTTACTGGTGTTGCTGCTGCTTCTACTACAGTTTTAATTTCTAATGGTACATCTGCAGCAGTTACAGGTACTTCAATTACCAAAGTAGTTTCGCCTGCTGCAATTGTTCCTGTAGCTTCTCCGCTACCACCAGTGATTTCGTAAGTCACAGTTACCGCTTGACCTACTGGCACTTCTTCAGCCAAAGTGATTGTCACTGTTGCTGTTGTTGAGCTTTCTGCCACAGCTGTAGTGTATGTTTTATCAGTTGCAGTTGAACTAGCAACTGTTCCATTTGGTGTGTTTGTAAGTGTTACACCATAAACATCTACTTCTTCTACAGAAGCAATTGCCAATGCACCGTCTGCACTCTCTACAGGTACTTCGATTACCAATGTAGTATCGCCTGCTGCGATTACTCCTGTAGTTTCATCGCCACCAGTGATTGTGTAAGTCACAACAACTTCTTTGTCTGTTGGTACCGCTTCACCCAAAGTGATTGTCACTTTCGCAGTTCCCGTACCTACCGTCACAGGTGTAGTGTATGAACCGTCACTACTTGCTGTTGAATCAGTAACTGTTCCAGCTGCTGTATTGTTGTCTGTTACATCTACACCGTAAGCATCAGCCAAAGTTACTGTCGTTGCAGTGAAGTCAATTGCTCCTGCTACAGTTACATTGAATGTAAATGTTCTACCAGCAGTATCATCTACACCTGTTGTTGCTTCGTTCGCTTCTACATTACCTAATTTCACAACTTTAGTAGCTGCTGGTGCAGTACCTGCTACAAATGTGAATGTAAGCACTGTATTTTCATCAACATCACTTCCAGATGTTACTGATGTACCATCTGCTTTCGCTGCAGTCAATGTACCAGCAACGCCTGTTTGAGTTCCTACAAATGTCACTGCATATTGTGTTCCTGCAGGAGCTTCTGTTACTGCAATGCTTCCAGTTGCAGTACCTGCTGTCCAAGCTTGTGGTGTTGCTGTATCTGCTGCAACTCTTACAATGTAATCATCTGCTGCAAGACCAGTGATTGTTCCACCTGTTGCTACATCGAAGCTAGTTGTTGATACTTTTGTCGAATCTGTGAAATCTGATTCAGCTGTATATTCATATTTTGCAGCTGCCCAAGCAGCCGAAGCATCAGCTGTAATTGTGATTGTACCTTCTCCACCTGTTGCACTCGGTGCTGTAGGCACCGCTGCTGGAGCTGCTGCTACAGTAATTGCATATTCAACACTTGCTGCACCATCATGGCTCACAGTCAAAGTACCAGTTACTGCTTCGGAATCTGTATTTTCTGCTACGATCAAATCAGCAGTTGCACGACCTGTTACTTCAGTTTTACTATTGTCATCTAAAGTAATTCCTCTACCTGTTACAGCATATACAAGATCAGTATAAGCACTAATTTCTGTAGTAGTACTAATTACGTTTACAACCGTAGTCATATCTACTGTACCACCTGTTGTTACTACAGCAATTGTTTTTGCACTATTATCAACTGTAAATCCTGTTACTGTACCAAATGTCACAGATTTAATTTCATTTGTCGCTGTCTCACCTGCCACATAGATATCTACAACAATGCTTTCGCCTGCTGCATTTGCTACAGTCAAAGTAGTCTCAATTACATCTACTGCAGTGTTTCCAGTTGCAGTCAATGTTACTTTTGTGCCTACTCCAGAATCGCTTACGGTCAAACCTGTATCATTTGCAAGTGTCCAAGTTGTAGTAGCCACATCAACTGTTTTTGTAAGTGAAGTCAATGCTGCTGTCAAATCAAGAGAACCACCAGTTGCGATAAATTCAACTTTTGCATTATCAGAACCTGCTGCTGCTGTGAATGTCGCATCAGCATCTGAATTAGAAATATTGTCCGCAGTTACACTAATTGCATGTGTGTAAACTGGTTTTGTACCCTCTACAGCTGTAGTTGTTACGCTGATTCCTGCAAGAGCAGTCACAACCCCACCGTAAGTAGTTGCATTATTTGTAGCTGCTGCAGTTACTTTTTCCATCAAAGTTGTAAGAAGTGCAATGCTTGCTACTCCCTCGTCACTGCCCTCTGGCAATGCATTGATTGCAGTAACAATTGTACTTTCATCAGCAAGGTTAATGAAGTATGTACCCACATCAATTGTGCTTGCATCTGTTGCGTATACCAAATCTGCTACAGCCAATACTGCTGCTGCTTTTTTCGTATCCAATGCAGTGTCAGTTTGTCCGCCTGTGTTGTCATCTCCACCACTTTGGCTCGCTGCAATTGCATATTTCAAAGTAGATGTACCAACGATATCCGCAGCTCCTGTCACCAAATCTGCAACTGACACACTAAATGTTACATTCACTGTGCTTGCTGCTGTAGGTGTACCAGATACAGTAATTGTTGCAGTTGTGTCACCTGCTGCTACCGCTTCTTTGATTTTAAATTCAAGACCTGCTGGACGGTCGCTATTTGCACCGTTGAACCAACCAGTCACATCTTCATCAGCTGCCATTGCTTGGAATGTATCGCCTGCCAAAGTGATTGTAAGGTCTTGTGCAGTCATTGCTTCCTCAGCAGTTCCTGTAATATTGCTACCTGCAAGCGTTGCTGTCACAGCACCTTTTGCGTAATCAATTGTCAACACATACATTTTTGAAGTTGGACCCTCATTACTTATTGTAGCAATATAAATTACATCTGTGTCACCATCAGTTGGTGCATCTGTCAATACCGCAGTAAGAGCTGTTCCAAGAGCTGTTGCATCACTAGAAGCATCTACATATACAACAGAATCATCTACTAAAGTCATATTTTTTAACTCAGTCGCATCATTCGGTGCAAGAACTGGATTGATTGCAAATTTATAATAATCCGCTTTATTCGTTGCAATTGCAACATTATCCACAACTTCACCTGCTGTACCAGTCAATGTAATTGCTCCTTTTGTTGGAGTAGTTGCATTTCCAGTTGCAAGATCTGTTGCAGAAAGTGTGAACATCGAATCTGCAAGTACAGTTGCTACAGTTGTGTCGACACTTGTTCCACCAGTTGTAGTATCAGCAATGTTTGGTGTAGTTGTAGCCGTCGCTTCTTGTTCAACTTCAACTTTGTTTCCATCTTTTTTCGCAATGTCATCACCTGATACAGTGATTTCAGTAGTAGGTGTAGCAGTTTCACCACTTGCTGCTGTCGTCACTTTGATTGTTTCCAAAGTTGCACCACTTACCGCTGCAATTTCTACTGCTGCAAGAGCTTCTGATACGGATACTGTATCAACTACCGCACTTGATTCAAGTGTAACTGTCACGTTATCAGCAGTTACTACCACTTCTCCAACTGGTACATCAATTGTGAGAGCAGCATTTGCTTCTACAACACCAACAGTTGCACTACCACTAATTGTTGCATCAGCAACTGCAACTGTCACTGTACCTACTGTAGTACCAGTCAATTCCACTGCTACATTAGTTTGTACATCAACAACTGCCACTTCCGTTGCAGTAATTTCCACTGGTACACTTGTAGTGATTGTACCAGCAGTACCACCAACTGTAGTTACATCTGCACCAGCAGCCACAACTACGTCACCACCATTTGCAGTTACTGTAGGCACTGTACCGTCAACTGTCACTGTAGCTACTGTACCTGTTACTGCAACACTAGCTGCATCTGTAACTGCAACGCTAGTTGCATCTTTAACTGTTACTGCCGCTGCTTTTGTAATTTCCACAGCTGCCGCTTTTGTAATGTTTACTGCACCTGCAGCAGCAACAGTAATTTTTTCACTTACAGTAGGTGTTGTGATTGTCAAATTAGACTCAGCTGTACCAGCAAATGTAAATTCTGACGCAATTTTCCCACCAGTAATTGTCACATTTCCACCAGCACTAGCATTCAACGAACTCAATTCAAGTGGTACATCAGTAGCAATATTGATTGTCAAAGATCTAGTCCCGATGTAATCAGGAGTACCAGCAATTGCAGCTACATCATTTACCATCATGGCACGTG
>JAWXUZ010000141.1:0-4915 GCA_044425835.1 Bacillota bacterium
ATATAGCAATGCAAATAACTGAGAAAATAAGGAAAAGCTACACTGCACCAAGGGAGTGGTGTAGGCATATCGTGATTTTATGTAGGCTACAAGGTATTGCAAGGATATCTCGATTAAGATACGTTCTAGCATGGAAACTAGGTGGAAAAATGGTCAGTTTGTCGGCTCATTTTGTCCCTACGGATACATGAAAGATCCAAACAACAAGCACCAACTGGTGGTAGATGAAAATGTGCGTGATAACGTGAAAATGATTTTTTCGCTATATAAAGATGGTCTGAGCATTCAAAAAATTGCGAATCGACTCAATGAAATTGGTGTGCTTTCTCCATTGGAATATAAACAGTCAATCGGCTTGAATTACGATACAGTATTCAAAACTTCAGAAGTCGCAAAATGGGATTACAAAGCCATTCAGCGAGTGTTGACGAATGAAGTATACATCGGTGTGTTGGCTCAAGGAAAGCAAGGTACACCGAATTACAAAGTCAAAGTAATGAAGCAAAAAGATGAATCGGAGTGGATCAAAGTAGAAAATGCACATGAACCGATTATCTCTTACGAGGACTTCCACAACATCAAAGAAATGATGAAACGTGATGTACGTTCGCTGTCAAGCACTGACGATGGGAGCGAAAATGTGCTGTCTGGTTTTCTATTTTGTGGTGATTGTGGAGCAACGATGATTCGCAAAACGATTCCCTCAAAAAACAAGAAATACATTTATCAAGTTTGTGGAAACAACAAGAACACAAAGGCTTGCTCCTCACATAGTATTGCGACAGCGAAGTTAGAAGATATCGTACTCGGAGCGATTCATCGACAAATTGCAATCGTAGGAGAGATTGAAAAAGCACTAGAACTCATAGATGAATTGCCGTACAAACAAGAAAAAAGTTTCAATTATGAAAAACAGATTGCTTTGATAGAAGATGAAATTGAGAAGTACAAAAAAATCAAAGTGCGACTGTACGAAGATCTGACAGACGAAACAATCAGCTCATCAGATTACAAAGAGTTTAAGTTGCTATACACTGCAAAGATTGAGGAAAAGGAAAAAGCAATCGTTCGTTTGAAGAAAGAAGCAGGTCGAGTCGTGGACTTATACGAAGAAACGAAGTCATGGGTAATGATTTTCAAGAAGTACGAGAACATAGAGCAACTCAGTCGTAGGGTGTTGATGTCACTTGTTCATGCAGTGAAAATTTATGAAAATCACAAGGTTGAAGTAGTCTTCAAGTACAACGATGAGTATCAGCGTATTCAAAATTATTTTTTAGAAATCGCAGAACAGTTGAAGTGTGCAGAAAATCAGTAGGAGGGTGATGAAATTATGGCAAGAAAAAGTAGAAAGCATTTGCTAGATATTGACAATCACAATCTGGAAAACTCCACTGATGATACAGAAATAAGTGTATATAAAACTGCGATTTATTCGAGGTTGTCTGTAGACAATGATGAAAATAATCACTCCATCGAAAATCAAATCAATTACTGCAAGGACTACATCAAAGACAAAGAAGAATTGAATTTTGTTGGTGTCTACAAAGACAATGGGGTGACAGGTACAACGTATGATCGCCCAGATTTTACACGATTAATGGAAGATGTGAAATTGGGTGTTGTCAATGCGATTGTGGTGCGTGATTTGAGCCGCATGGGGCGAGATTACATCGAAACAGGGGTTTACCTAGAGCGGATTTTTCCAGAACTCGGTGTTCGGGTAATTGCAATCAACGACCAGTATGACAATTTCGCAGAGGATCAGAGCAACGAAGCACTCATGATTCCTCTGCAAAATATCATCAATGATTTTTATGCAAAAGATGTTTCACGTAAAGTGTCGACTGCATTTAGAACGAAAATGGAAAGTGGTACATTTCAATCGGGTAGTTTGCCCTATGGATATATGCGAAACGAAACAAGGGATCGAGTGATTGTCGATGAAGCAGTCGCACCATTTGTTAAAATGATTTTTCAGTGGAAGATAGAAGGTCTCACTGTCAAGAAAATAGCAGCCAATCTCATGGAGTTGAACGCACCGAATCCTGAGTATCGAAAGATTGAAAATGGTGTTTGGAGTACAGGGGATTGTGAGCCTACGTCATGGGGTAGGTCGACGATTTATGGGATTTTAACCAATGAACGGTACATTGGCAACACTGTCTCGGGAAAGACGATACAGGCGAAATACAAAGGCATATATCCATGTGCCAAAGCAGATAAAAAAGACTGGTTTATTTTTGAAGATACGCATGAACCAATTATTTCTAAAGAAGATTTTTGCAAAGTGCAAGTCATCGTGAATGTGGCTTCGGAAACTCGACAGAGGAAAATGAGGGAAAGTGAAAGGATACGAAATAAGTTCATCAACATTTTTGAAAATAAAATTTACTGCGGTGATTGTGGTAGAAGAATGTACTACAAAAGACAAAAAATAGACAAATGCAAAGTAGACCCACCCGAAAAAATGTGGCGTGCCAATTACCATTGTAGCAGTCGGGAAAGACAATTGAACAAGACTTGTTCCACACATCACATACAAGAAAAAGTGTTGCAAGCTAAGGTGCTACAAGCAATCAAAACACAACTCGAAGTGGCTCTTGATTACGAAAATATATTGTTGCAATTGAAAGACAGTGAGGGCGAGCAGAAAATAAAAGAAAAGCAAAACAATGCCATCTTAGGACTGAAACTCCGAGTGAATAGCTTGCAAAAGAAACGCTCTAGGCTATACGAAGATTTTATCGATGGACTTCTAAATGATGAAGAATACCAATTTACGAAAGAAAGTTTTGACAATGAGTTTCAAACGCTCAATGAAATGTTAGAAGAAATGATTGGTAGGCAGACTGCATTTCAAAATGCAATGTCTTCTGACAATCAATGGATTCGCTTGATAAAATCAATCCGCAGAGCAAAAAAATTGACTGCTCGTATGGTGGATCGTGTCATTGAAGAAGTCAGAGTTTATGAGAAGCAACGCATAGAAGTGGTCATAAAATACGATGACATTTATCAATTGATGGTCAAAGGTGTAGCGGGGGTCAACTTACTTTGCTACGCAAAGTCGCCTTTGGCGACCGCCTATCTTGGCGGTAAGGGTTTACAGGAGGTCGAAAATGCAAAAGATGAATCATAATGTTGCACTTTATATTCGCTTGTCTGTGGCAGATCAAGAAACTGGAATCAGCAAGAATGAAAGTAGCAGCATACTTGGTCAACGGAATTATATCAATCAATACTTGGATCGACATGAAGAATTGAAAGACTATAATCGAATTGAATACATAGACGATGGCTTCACTGGAACGAACGACAAACGTCCCAAATTTCAAGAGATGCTTGAAGATGTAAAACATGGATATATCAATGCAATCTGCATCAAAGATACGTCAAGATTTTTTCGTGACTATACAGAAGCAGGCAATTACATTGAATGTGTGTTTCCATTTCTAGGTGTGCGTTTTATCTCTGTCAATGACAATTACGACAGCGACAATTACAAAGGAACGACAGGCAGTTTTGAACTGGCGATTCGCAATATCGTATATGCCTCATACAGTAAGGATTTATCGATAAAGCTTCAGAAAGCGTATCGACACTTATCTCAAGAGGGAAAATATGTGAGAAAAATGACAGCGTATGGCTATATCAAGCACCCTAGCGAACAATATAAAGTGGTGGTGGATCCAGTCGCATCGCAAGTTGTTAGAAAAATATTTGACTACGCAATTGAGGGCTTTGGAACTGTTCGTATCGCTGAAAAATTGAACGAGGAGGGTATCGTACCTCCCGGCGAATATTTTGGAACAATATATCCTCAATATAAAAATTTCGCAAATTTGAAAGGTTTGTCATGGAAACATCCTGCAATACATAAAATACTGAATAATGAAATTTATATTGGTACAATGGTGTGTTGCAAACGAGGGAAAGACAGTTTCTACGCAAAACCCAAAGCGAGAGAACCGCTGAAGATTGCCAATGCACATGAACCCATTGTGACGATTGAAGAATTTAAACAGGCACAACAAGTCATTCAGAGAATTGGGGAAAAGAAACCGAAAGAAGTAAAAATCAGAGAACCGCTGAGAAGAATGGTGTTTTGTGTAAACTGCAAAAATAGTTTACATCTGAAGGAATCTAATTTTGTGTGTCATCAATCTATCTCAAATAACTGCTGTAGTCAAGCAGGCAAACGACTTACGATTCCGAAAGAAGAAGTAGAGAAGAAAGTGATTGGGCATCTGAAAGCATATATTTCGCTGATGAATGAACGAGCAGAAATGGAAAAAGAGAGTCAGAAAAAACGTGATTTCAAAAAACAGCGTGGCAAAAATTATCACTTGCAATTAAGAAAGTGCGAGAGAGAACGAGAAAGTGTCATGCGTGAAAAAACATTATTGTATGAACAATATGTAGATGAACATTTTTCAAAAGCAGTTTATCTTGAAAAGAGAAAATGGCTAGATGAAAAGGTGTTAGAGATTGATGAGTTGATGGTAGAATTGAGGGAGGATATGGAACACACGGAAGTGGTTGGTGTGGCAACAGAGGAAAAAAAGAATGTTTTTGAGATGTGCAGAATGTATGCGAATTTTCAAGAATTGACGTATGAACTGACGCATGACTTGATTGATAAAATTTATGTGCGAGCCGATGGGGAGATGGAGATTCGGATGAAATTCGAAGTGTAGAGTGGCAGTTGGGCATTGTTTTGGAATGTGATTGCATCTTGTGAAAAATAAATTATAAAAAAAATATTATTTTTTTTAGTTTTGTATTGACATACAAAAGTATTGACCGTTTGGGGCGGAATTACGAGGAAATCATTGAGCAATGGCGAATCATCACAAAGGAAATCGGGGCAAGCATTCTTGTGTTAGATATGCCACTGTTAGATACTAGGACG
>JAWXUZ010000031.1:0-26237 GCA_044425835.1 Bacillota bacterium
TTTTTGCCATTAGTCATACCACTCCTTCTCCGTCTCTTTTTTCTATTATAACACATAGTTCGATTTTTTTCTGTACAATTTATTATAGCCTATCCATTGGCTTTGTATCGGCCACTTGGGTCGCCGTTCGTTTGCATTGAGCCGTGGACGGGCAGTGATTCCATTGTGCAAAACTTTGAAAATTTGGAGGACAATCCAACACAACAACGCATGGCAGTGGGGGGAAGTGAACGATTTTCGCTGATGATTGATGTGGTGCGGAATCGCTAATTATTGCTCCGATAATGAAACATCGCCCAAATAAGTGTCAAAATTCAAGACGGGCGACCACAGGTCGCCCCTACACATTGAAAAATAAAGCAACTCCGCAAGAATCATGGATTCCATTGGAGTTGCTTTTTGCTTGAAATTATGTATTATCCACAGTTTTTTACTGCTTATTTTTGTGGAGATTTACGAAAAATCTTCTAGGAAATCCAACGACAAATGAATCGGCGATGCCTTAGTCATTTCTGAATACTTCAGGGAAATATCTATAGTATCCTTTGCCAAACTCATGTCTACCTTCGTGCATTTTGTCGTACATTCTTTTCGCTTCTTTTTTCGCTTCTTCTTGATCGGCAATCAAAAATGTATACTCATTGTCCTGTAAAACAGTATTGTTTTGAGAAAGTGTCAATTTGATTTTGAAGTCTGCCCCAATATTTTCTGGGATAACAAATGAAAAATCTCCAACTTTGACAGATACATTTTCGCCAGCACTTGCACTCACTGAACCAGATTCTATGATTTTATCTGCGTTAGAAATCACTTCATACGCAAGTGTCAAACCTTCATAACTTTCATATCTATCATTCAAAATATACAAATTGCCCTCGAACGTTTCTTTTGGCAAATAGCGACGTTTTTTGAATTCGAGTGATGGCAAAAGTGGTTCGTACGCACGTTTCACCATTGCGAAAGAACGTTTTTCTACGCCGTAGTAATCGATGATATCCCATTTGATGATTGGGAAATTCGTGATAAAATGGCAAAGTGCAACCGCAGAAACGTGTGGTTTTTGACGGCGGAAATGCTCCAACGAAAATTGTGCCACTGTACCTTGTGCAATTTGTGTTGCTTCTACAAATTCTTCCAAACTGCCTTTTTTGACATCGCCAAATACTTCGTAATTCAAAATTTCTAAGACGTGCAAGTCGCCCCAGTGGTAGCCCCAGCTCACACCCATTGGCCACAATTCATTTTCTGGAATGAATTTTTTTAGACTTTCCACATTCGGAGCAGACGCAGCAGTCAATTCTGGAATGACAGCGTAATCCAATTGTGGATAGAAATCTTCCATAAAGATGGCACCAGCTGCGTAGTAATGATTGTTAGCATGGGCAGATTCTTTAGGAGCGTAGCCCATACGAATGCCTTCTCTAGAACTCAAAGGAGATGCATCGCCATAAGGAATATTCGTATTTTTGCTAGTCATAATGCCTACTTTTTCCATCAAAAGTCGGTTTTTGCTGTGAACGTGTGCTTCTGTGAAATAGACTTCTTCACCACCCATAAACATAATCATGGATGGGTGATTTCTACGATCTTTTACTGTTGCAACAATTTCTTGCTCGACCAATTCTAAATATTCACGGTCGTGACGGAATTCTTGCGTTGCAAAAGTGAAGTTCGTCCAATTCGTAATCCCCAATTCGTCACAAAGCTCATAAAACTTTTTGACTTCTGGTGGATGCCAGCCGAAAATTCTCAAGTTGTTGATGTTACATTCCTTACATTTTCTCAAATAATGTTCGTATTTTTCGTCGGAATTTCTACCGTAGAAGAAAGAAGGTTGACCGCCCCAACAAGCAGAACGCAAAAACATTGGTTTGCCATTGATGACAAATGTCCATGGATTTTCAACTTCTTCTGGAGTAAAGCCAGGATTCATTGCCATTGTAACTTGGCGTACACCTGTTCTTTCTTTGATATTGTCAAGGATTTCGCCGTTATGTACGAGAGCAATTTCCAAATCGTAAAGGAATGGTTCGCCCAAATCATAAGGCCACCAAAGTTTTGGTTTTTCCAATAAAAACTCGATAGTCGCATTTGTTTTTTTGCTTACGGCACCCAAATCTTTTGTGAATTTGCGAACGTCGTCGCCATCTTTGTAAGTCACAACGAGTTGCACATCTTTCAAATCAGTATTGAAAAATTCACTTTCGATTTCGAGTGAAGCTTTTGCATTTTCGCCTTCCAATTCGTATTCCACACGGTATTCATTGATGATACAAGAAGACGTTGCCACCAAATTCACATCTCGCCAAATACCAAAAGGAATGATACCTGAGAGGTAATCTCCTTGGAAATTGTGTTTTGCTCCTGCTATATTTTGTTGATTTTTAGGAGGTGGATCCAGTTTGACTGTCAATAAATTGACAGGAACATTGTTTTGTGTCATGTCCACAATGTCTGTGACTTCAAATGAAAAAGAAGAAAACATGCCTTCATGTCTACCAAGATAATGTGTATTGAGCCAAACTTCACAAGAATAATCGACACCTTCAAAATCTAAGGTGATTGTTTTTCCTTGCATTCCAGGGTTTACTGAAAAAGCGTAATTGTACCACCATTCGTAATCTTGTACCCATTTGATTTTCGCCATATTTCTGCCATAATGTGGGTCGTCAATTTCTCCAGCAAGACACAAATCTGTATAGACATCTCCAGGAACTCTTGCTTTGTTCCAAGAAAAATCGTTGCCCGAAAGTTCATTTTTTAGTTTGTGAATTCCTTCTGCTTTTCCTTGTCCGATACGCATTCTTTCCATTTTCCAACCAAAACCTGAAAAGCTTTGCGTGATTCTGCCTTCTACATCAGAATCAAACTGTGCTTTTGTGTGTTCTAGTGAAAAAAAATCTTTGTTCTCTTTCATTTCATGCATCTCCTTTTCAATTGGATATCCCGAAGTATATGTTGGCAACAAAATTCTTGCAAGCCTCTCTGTGTATTGACTACAATTGCTGTGTTGCCGAAAATATGAATCTCTTTTCTGTATTCATTGGAATGACGTAGAAATGAAATACAATATTTGCTTTTTATTATAGCAAATGAAATAATAATTATCAATGTTTTTTTTCGTATAAATAAAAATTTGAACACTTTTAACATATTTTCGTATATGTCAAACGGTAATTTTAGTGTACTAAAACGAAAAACATATGCTTTAGGAAAAGGAAGTGTGGCTTTTGGGGTGAGTGGAGTAAGAGAGAGTTGACCAATAAATTCAATATTTCTGCTATAAATTGGATTGGAAATAGAACGTGCAGTGCTAAAAACGAAAGTGGAAATGATTTCTGACACCTTATATTTTCACAAAAATTCGATTCATTTTTTGGTAGTTTTTTTCCAAATAAAGTGCAGATTTATGATTGACAAAGCAATTGTTGTATACTATAATTTACTATATAGTTGATGTATAGAGTGCAAAATATTGTAAAGTCGTTTTTAGTGGACGATTGTTTCATCAGGCTATAGTCGACGACGACTTTGGACGTGGTATTTTCTTTCGCTTTCAATTGACAATATTTATTTGCTATTATATAATAGAAGAAACATAGGTTGAAGCAATGGCGAACTAAAAATAGATAGACCCATGAATTTAATTTACGCCAAAGGCAGACTTGGATTTTTCAATGTAGCTTTTGGCATTTTTATTTTGGCAAAGTGGACAATCCCTAGAGGTGGTGGGGCGATGCATTCAGTCCCGAAGTGGTCACTGCGTGTACCCTCATTATGATTTAGGAGTAAGAGAAAGAAGGTAGAATATGAATTTTCTGATTTTTATGGTCGATCAAATGCAGTCATACTCCTTGGGGTGCAATGGAAATTCGCAAGTCAAAACACCGAATCTGGACAAGCTGGCAAAAGAAGGCGTTTCTTTCAAGAGGGCATACTGTCCGTCGCCAACTTGCATGCCATCTCGTTCGAGCTTCATCACGGGATTGACAGCCAAGCAACATGGTTGTATCACGAATGGAACGAATCTACCAGAAACTGTGCCGACCATTCCAGAGCTTCTGCACCAAAATGGATATCGCACGTATTGTGGAGGGAAATTTCATTTTCAAGCTACGGCAAATAGTGATTTGGTGGAATTTGGCGATGCTTCTACTGCTGAAAGTAAAAAAGAATGGGATAGCGGACAATATACTTCCTTGCCTTCACCGTATTATGGATTTTACGAAACGAATTACGTGGGCGGACATGGTTTTGGCAATTTCGGTGAGTATACCACTTGGCTCAAAGAAAATCACCCGGGGGTATTTGAAAAGTATACACCGAACAATCCCGACAAAGAAGATGGCACACCATCTCTATCGATAGATGTGCCAAAAGAAGTGCATTACAATCACTGGATTGCAGACAAAACGATGTCATTCTTAGATTCTGTTGGTGAGGAAAGTTTTTTTGCGGTTTGTTCCTTTCCTGATCCGCACGCACCGATTTCTGCTTGTCGTTCGTATGCTGAACTGTATCCGCCAGAGGAGATGGAAATCACGAAATCTTTGGAAGATGCAGTCGATTCCTTTCCATTTTTACAAAAAAGGAGAGAGCAATTTTTCCATGAAAAAGGCAATAAATCAAAAGCATATATCCAAGAATTGGTGAGCCAAACGTATGGAATGATCACACATATTGATGACAACGTTGGGCGGGTCATGGAAAAATTATCGGAGAAAAATCTCGAAAAAGATACGGTAATTTGTTTCGTGGCAGACCACGGTGAATACTTAGGTTGTCACAATTTGTTGGGCAAAGCAGAGTGGCTTTACGAAGAATTGGTGCGTGTGCCATTTATCGTAAAAGTGCCAAATGGCATTGCAAAAGGGGCGACGGAACAAGTCGTCAGCACGCTCGATTTTGCACCTACGATATTGGATTTGGCAGGGCTTTCCCCGTACGCACTTAGTGTCAGAAATCAAGGACATGCAAAACCGTTGCCTTTGCCGGGGCAAAATTTGAAAGGCTTTTTGATGGAGAACACGCCACTTGAAAAAGAATTTGCTGTTGTGGAATTTGAGGAGGATTGGCACCCTGGGGAAAATTACAGAGAGCGTGTAATCGTAACGGCACAATATAAGTTGGCAATTTTTCCTGAAATTGGAGAGGGTATGTTGTTTGATTTGCAAGCAGATCCATTCGAGATGCAAAATCTATTCAATGATGCAACACATCAACATATCAAGCACGAATTGATGGAAAAAATGTTATATTATTTGGTTCGCAATGATAGACAAGATTTGCCTCGACCAGTGGCATATTGAGTTTGCAACCAAAGAAATGAAAGTATCATGATTCAAAACTAGAAGATATAAAACAGATGGAGGTAAGAAAAATGGAACGTGTCAAAAAATACAAAGTAGTCCCAGTTGTTGTGATCAATGAGATTGCAGAAACAGAACCAAAAATGCAAGCACTTTGCGATGGTGGATTGCCAATTGCAGAAATTACTTTCCGTACAGCTTGTGCAAAAGAAGCGATTGCCCTAGCAATTGAAAAATTTCCACAAATGCTAATCGGAGCAGGTACTGTCATCAACAAAAAACAAGCGGAAGAAGCAGTTGCTTTGGGTGTGAAATTTATCGTTGGACCTGGATACCAAAAAGAAGTTTCTCTTTATTGTAAAGAAAAAGGGGTTCCATATTTCCCAGGTTGCGTGACACCGACTGAAATCATTTCTGCACTAGAAGATGGCATCGAAATCATCAAATTTTTCCCTGCAAATGTATACGGTGGCTTGACAGCAATGAAATCTTTGGCGGGGCCATTCCCACAAGTGACATTCATTCCAACAGGCGGAGTCGATGCAAAAAATCTAGCGGAATACTTGGCTTGGGATAAAATTCATGCCATTGGTGGATCATGGATGATGAAAGGTAGCGACGCTGATATCGTTGCTCATTGTAAAGAGATTGCAAAAATAGTGGAGGGCAAATAATATGAATTTAGAATTGAGAAAAAAAGAAGATTGTATGTTCGATCAAGTATCTTTGGGTGAAGTTATGTTGCGTTTGGATCCGGGCGAAGGTCGTATCCGTACAGCAAGAAATTTCCGTGCATGGGAAGGTGGCGGAGAGTACAACGTGGCACGTGGACTCCGCAAATGTTTCAACATGAAAACAGGAATCATCACTGCTTTTGCTGACAATGAAGTTGGTACATTATTGACTGATTTCATTTGCCAAGGTGGAGTGGATACTTCTCTCATCAAATATTTGCCATACGATGGTGTCGGTAGAAGTTGCAGAAATGGTTTGAATTTTACTGAAAGAGGATACGGTGTCAGAGGAGCAGTTGGTTGTTCCGATAGAGCCAACACTGCCATTTCTAAAATGACACCAAAAGATTTCGATTTCGATTATATTTTCGGTGTGTTGGGTGTGCGTTGGTTACATACTGGTGGGATTTTTGCAGCACTTTCTGAAGAATCAAGCGAAACTGCTTTGGCGGCAATTCGTGCAGCGAAAAAATATGGCACAATCGTATCTTACGATTTGAACTACCGTCCATCTCAATGGAAAGAAATTGGTGGACAAGCAAAAGCACAAGAAGTCAACAAAGAAATTGCACAATACGTTGACGTTATGATTGGGAATGAAGAAGATTTCACTGCGTGTCTCGGGTTTGAAATTGAGGGCAATGACGGGTTGAAAACACTCAATCTTGATGGATACAAAGCGATGATGAAAAAAGCATCAGAAACATACAAAAACTTCAAAGTCATTGCAACAACATTGCGTGAAGTGAAAAGTGCGACAGTCAATCACTGGAGTGCATTGTGCTACGCTGATGGCGAAGTGCATAAAGCGTTCCAATACGATGGTCTTGAAATTATGGACCGTGTTGGTGGCGGAGATTCGTTTGCTTCTGGCTTGATTTACGGCTTGATGACGACTGAAAATCCACAAACTGCTGTGGAATACGGTGCGGCTCATGGGGCATTGGCGATGACGACTGCTGGGGATACAACGATGGCGAACTTGAAAGAAGTGGAAAGTTTGATGTCGGGTAGTGGGGCTCGTGTGCAAAGATAAGAGATTTTTGCGTGTGAGGGATCTTGGGGCTTTGCCCCAAACCCCACCAGCAAACACCTTTAAAAAAGCTGAAGCTAGGCTTTGAGAGAGCAAAACTTTGATATTGCTAACCTTAATACTTAGAATATTTTATTTTTAAAAATATGTAACTATTCAGTACCTTAACAGATAATGTTGAAATATTCTATTTCAGAAGTTTTTCAGTACACTAATGTCTGCAAAAATAAAAGTTTTTGTCCACTTTTTTCAAAAAGTGGCAGGTTTGGACAGCGTCCACGGTCTTAAAAAATAAGGCTCTGAACAGTTACAAAAATATTTAAAATAACGACCTTGGGACAGTTTGTATCGCCCCAAGGTCGTTTCTTTTTTTAAAATTTATACTATCCAATATTGATACGAATTATTTCACCAAATATCCACCGTCAACAGGGATAATCGCTCCACACAAATAATTTGAAGCTTGCGATGCCAAAAATACAGCAGTTCCTCCCATATCTTCAGGAGTCCCCCAACGTCCACTTGGAATTCTTCCAAGGATTTGAGAATTTCTATCCTCATCATTTTTCAAAGCCACATTCATTTCTGTATCCATATATCCAGGGGCAATTGCGTTTACATTGATGCCTCTGCTTGCCCATTCGTTTGACAACGCTTTTGTCAATTGGGCAACGCCTCCTTTACTTGCAGAGTAGGCAGGTACAGTTTGCCCACCGAAGAAACTAAGCATTGAAGCCACATTTATAATTTTGCCACTGCCTTGTTTTAACATTTCATTTCCAGCGAGTTGGCACATTGTAAATACCGCATTGAGATTGACGTTGATTACGTCCATCCAATCTTCGTATGAAAATTCTTCTGCTTTGTTACGTCTTTGAATGCCGGCATTGTTGATTAAAATATCAACTTTTCCGCCCAACAATTCCAACGCTTTTTTGAAGGATTCTTCGATTTTTTCTTTTTGATTCAAATCAACTTGCACTGAACAAACATCGAATCCTTTTGCTTTCAATTCGTTTGCCACGTCATGTACAGATTGGCTCGAGGCCATAATACAAACTTTTGCACCTGCTTCGAGTATTGCTTTAGTAATACCAAGACCCAAGCTTTTATTTCCGCCTGTAATCATGGCAGTTTTTCCTTTTAAACTAAACATAAAATTATCCTCCCTTAGTCAAATTGAAATAATACTTTGATTGCACCTGTACCTGGATTCAAAACCAAATCGAATCCTTCTTGTGCTTTTTCGATTGGCAAAACGTGTGTCACTAATTTTTCGTAATCAGGCTGTTTTTTCACCAATTCAACTGCAATTTCGTAATCTTTATCTCTATACACACGCACAAAAGAGAAGCTGACTTCTTTGAACATACCCTCGTTGAGTGGGAAAGTAGTTGGCATTTTGTAGCCTGCTACGATGATGATTTTTGCACGGACTTTACTCACTTTGATGAGTTGGCTTGCCACGACTTCCACACCAGCACAGTCGAATACGTAATCAAAACCATTGCCACCTGTTTTTTCTTCTTTTAATTTTTCGATATCGAGCGTTTTTGCATCACGCACATCGAAGCCCATTGCACGGACTTTTTCAAGTCGCACATCATCGGCTTCTACCAAAGTCAAATTCGTACAACCAAACTCTTTGAGCGTCATAGCAACGACCATACCAATCGTACCGCAACCGTATACAATGGCATTGTCGCCTGGTTGGTAATCGGCTTCACGAATGGAGTGGACTGCAACGGCAATCGGCTCAATCAATGCACCTGCTTGATCGGAAACGCTGTCATCGATTGCGTATAATTTTTCTTCGTCAGCAACGATATATTCACTCATCGCACCATTTTTATCGATACCAATGAGACGCAATGTGTTACAAACGTGTTGATTTCCAGTTTTACAAGGTGTACATTCACCACAAGAAATGATTGGATTGACAGTTACTTTTGTGCCTTTTTTCAAGCGTTTTCCATCGGTTTCCACGATACCGCAAAACTCATGACCCAAAACGAGAGGGGCTTTTGCACGAGGGTGAACGCCTTTATAAATACCCAAATCACCACCGCAAATACCTGCCGTTTTGATTTTGACTAGGACTTGGCCTTCTGCGGGTGTTGGTTTTTCTACATCTAGTACTTCTAATGTTTTTGGTGCTGTATATACGATGCCTTTCATGTTGTTTTCCTCCTTAAAGTATAGCCGATTAAGCTAAAAACATTAAATTTTGACATTGATTCCTAAATCGCATATTGCAAAAAAAATGTAAAAATTTGCACGACTTAGGTAAGAAAATATAAAGTTTTAGTCCATTTTTTTCAAAAAATGGCAGAGTCAACTCATTTTGCTTACGCAAAACTGCTACGCAGCCGTCGTTTTCTTCGACGGTGAGGGAGTTTGAGACAGCGTCTCAAGGTCTTTCTCTTTCTCTTTTTATTTCAAATGATTGACTGGATATAATAATTTTTCGCCTTTGACAAATCTGCTGGCTTCTTCTGCCACTTTTCTTTTCAACTCCAACGCTGCTTCTTCTGAGTACCAAGCAATGTGTGGTGTGATTAAGAAATTGTCAAGTGCAAAAAGTTCTTGTCCTGGGTTCATTGGCTCAACTTCAACAACGTCAATGGCAGCCCCTGCAATGTGTTTTTCTTTCAAAGCCACAAGCAAGTCATCTTCGTTTATGATGCCACCTCTGGAAACGTTGATCAAATACGCGGAATCTTTCATTTTTTTCATCACGTCAAGATTGAATTTGTGTTTTGTTGTTTCTTCAAAAGGGGCATGAATGGAAATGACATCTGACTCTGCAATCAACGTATTGAAATCAACCATTGTGGCATTTTCGATGGTATCACCAACAGTACAAAGTGGATCGTAAGCAATGACTTTGACGTCGAATCCGCTCATTCTTTTTGCGAAAGTACGTCCGATTCTACCAAAACCAAAAACACCAATCGTTTGTCCTGGAATGCGATTGACTGGAATTGCATGTGTGTAGTCCCATTTTGTATGTTTTGTGTAATCGTTCATGATGACGATTTTACGCACCAATGCCATCATCAATGCCACAGCTTGGTCTGCCACTTCGTTCATACCGTAATCTGGTACGTTACTCACTTGCACACCAAATTCAGTTGCCGCTTCGAGGTCGACATTATTCACACCAACACCGTATCGCACGATATGTTTGACGTTTTTCATGTTTTCAAAAACGTGTCTTGTGAATGGTGCATATTGATTGATGAACACTTCGTATTCTTGGCACTGCGAAATCAAATCCTCTTCTGTTTTACATTGTTTCAAATCAAAATCGATATTGTTCGCTGAAAAAACAGCTTCTTCTTGGTTTAAATTTGCGTGGTCACAGTCAGAAATTACAACTCTCATACTTAAATTCCCCTTTCAAAATTTGCAGTTTACAGTTTACAGTTTACAGTTTACAGTTTACAGTTTACAGTTTGCAGTAACGCAGCTACAGCTACAGCTGACTACTGACTACTGTCCACTGTCCACTGTCTACTGACTACTGCAAAAACTACGGTTTAGTTTACTTTTCTTTTGTTGATTTTATCCAAGTCAAATGATACACCTGTACCAAATTCTTTGCTTGGTGTGAGCAGTCCTTTTTCGATAATCAAAGGCTCGTTCGTATATTCAAAAATCGGGAAACTATGGAACTCAACGAAGCCAGCGTTATCCAATGCACCCAAAACATTTGCATGCAATTCTTGCATACCGTGGGAATTTACTTTTTGCTTTCTTTCTTTGGCAAGTTTTGCTACATCAAAAAAGCCAGTAATTCCGCAAATGTTGGAGCAGTCAGGGATAATTTCTTTTACATTTCCGATATCCAAAGCGAGTTTATGCTCGTAAACCGTATGTAGATTTTCGCCCATTGCAATTGGAATCGAAGTGTTTTTTCCGATTTCAGCATAGCCAAAATAGTTGTCTGGATTCGATGGTTCTTCAAACCAAGCGATGTCATATTTTTCAATGGCATTTGCCAATTTGATGGCATCTTCTACGCTATAAATCATGTTGGCATCGACTGCAAACCAAGCGTCTTTCCCGATGAGTTCACGCACAGCTTTCACACGTTCCACATCTTCTTTGCGACCCAATTTGATTTTGAATGCAGTATGGCCGTCTTTCATTTTATTTTCGATGTTGTTCAACAATTCTTTTTCAGTCAAAGTCAAATCGATACCGCCGTAATACGTACGGACTTTTTCGTTTCTCGTACCGAAGTAATCTGCGATTGATTTTTTTTCTTCTTTCAATTTTGCATCCCAAAACGCAATGTCAAGGGCAGATATTGCAAAAGAAGCGATGCCCCCACGAGCCACGTAATGAATGGCATTGTTCATATATTGGTTCATTTCTGAAAAATCTTTGATATCATGACCGATGAGTCTTGGTGTCAAATCAAGCTCCACCATTTTTGCAATGGCCACACCGCCAATGCCACCAGTGTATGTATAGCCTATGCCTTCGACACCTGATTCTAGTGTCACTGTGGCTACGATCAATTCAAAATGATCGTGTTTTCCGTGCAATGCGTCGACCAAATTGCCCTCTAGCGGTAATTTATAGTAATCAGTTTTGATATTTTTTATAACTGACATACGAACCTCCTTATGTTATTGTTGTCGGTTGATTGAATTGTGATGTTGTATAGTGAATTAAAATGAATAAAAGATAGAGAAAGAAAGACTGTGAGACGCTGTCTCACACTCTGCCAACTTTTGAAAAAGTTGGATCAAAACTTTATTTTTCGTTCACGCAAGCACACAGCGATTTGAAGCGTTGAAATTTAATGTTTTAATCGACTATATTTCAAATTTTTCTGTAGGGATACTGAATAGTTACATTTTTTATTTTAATTGACAACATCAATCATGTGGGTTACGTCGTGCCATTGCCCTCAATTTCAATGTGATCGAAAGCAATGCACACTCACATGATTATTCGTAACTTTTGCGTTTGCGGTACGTATCTCTTTGCCAAGTATTCAAATCAAAACGAATGATATAGCCCCACTCTGTATCGACATTATGAGAAAGTCCCCATTTCATGCCTTCGAGTGGATCATCGTAGTTCGTGTCATCGACTCTATATGGACCAGATGCTTCAGGACCGCCTTTGATGACAGATTTGATTTCAAAATTGATGCCGTCTTCAGCGTATTGCAAGGTGTTTTTTTCGACACCGTCTGTTCTCAAAAAGGCAGCAATGCCGTCTTTGTATTTCCACAAACAAGTTTCGTGTCCGCTATTTGTAATCGGATTGTATTCACTTCTTACGTAAGGGCCTTCGATGTTGTCGGCAATGGCAACGCCCCATTTCGTTTCTCTACCGCCCATATAGACTTCTTCGCCCATTGGCTCACCTTTATAATATAGGTAGAATTTATCTTTGTAGTGAAAGAGAAGAGGGTCGTGTACTTTATGACTATCGAAGCCACCTTTTTTCTCAACGGCAAAACGATTGTCCTCTGTACCACCCCAAACACCGTCTCCAGTTGGACATAAAATTGGTTCTTTTGAACGTTCAAAAGGTCCTAACGGATTGCTGGATTTTGCAATTGCAATGTTTTCAAAACTACGGTTGATGTATGGATCTTGTACTGTTTGATAGACTACGTAAATGTCGCCGTTGTATTTCATAACTTCAGGTGTGAAGACACTACGATCGTCATACGCACCAGCCTCCCCACGACATACAGCCACGTTTTCATCTTTCCAAACGATTCCATCTTTCGAGGAAGCCACCCAAATTTCTGAATGATCCCAAGGGAATACTTTGGCACTCAAATCGCCAGAACCAAAGCCTACATGAGCCCCGAAAGATTTCGTATAATATACGTAGTACGTGCCATCGACTAAGATGACGCTACTTGGGTCACGTCTGTGGACACCTTCTTCTCTTTCGAGTCCTTGAATTTCTTTTTCGTTAAAATCACAAAACCAATCTGAATTTTGGAAATAATTTCTTTCCTCTGCTCTTATTGTTGCCAAACTTTTTTTTGCCATAACAATTGCCTCCTATGTGTAATGTGCGAATTATGTATACTAAAAATATAGTATATAGATATTTTTATAATACTATTATAATTGTTGTTTTGCATTTAGTCAATACAATTATACACACTTATGATTATTCTGCAATTTGCATAATTTATAGCGTGTATATTGTACAAAATGACCATAGATTTTGTACTGCATATCGCAAAAAAGATTCTGTACAATAAAATACAATGTTGTTTTTTTATTGTGTTTTCATTGACATATCATAAAAAAAAAGATATAATACATTATAGATATAGTAGTTTTAGTTTAATCAGCTATATATAAAGTGCGATGAACCAATCTCGCAGAACATCGGGGATATCGATAACGAAGGAGCAGAATTATGCCAAGAATTAAAAGTAACCTAGCAGATAATATATTCAATACCATTGTAGAGCGAATCAATAAATATACGTATACTGCGGGTGATGTGATTAGTGAAGTGGCGTTGGCAGAGGAGTTCAATATTAGTCGGACACCTGTTAGAGAAGCCATTTTGAAATTAATCGATGCGGGGCTATTGACTCGCAACAAAACGAAAATCGTTGTAAAACCCTTGAAGATTGCAGATATCAAAGAAGTTTTAGATGCCCGACTTTCTTGTGAAGTGATGAGTATCCATACTGTTTTTGAAAGAGGTGGCTTTACGAAAGAAGAAATTGACCATTTGACTAATTTTCACAATGGCGATACGGATTGTTTGTCGAACAATCACCTCGATAGACTTTTTGAGTTGGATACAGAGTTTCACGATGCGATCATTTCGTGTTCTCACAATTCACGCATCATAGACTTTATGAATAAATTGAATTTGGAATTGGATCGTTTTCGACGCATTACAATGCTCACACCGACGAGACAATCGGAAGCGGTGGAAGAACACAAAAAAATCATTGATGCCATCAATGCCAATGATAAAGATGAAATTATAAACACAATCAATGAGCATGTGAAGCATTCAAAAGAAAATTATGAAAGCATTCTCAATAATGATACGGGCATGTGGATTAGAATGATCAACACTTTAAAATCTTGATTTCACAAAATATACAATGTGAGTGGAGCGGTGAATGTTTGGGGCAGAGCCTCAAGGTTTTTATCGCTTGGCTTTTGGAATGAAAAACGAGCCGCCTTTTACGGTAGCTCGTTTTTTTGTTGCAAACCTAACTTGGGGTGAATTTAAATCCATAGTATTTCTTATCGGTAGGGGATGGAACCCCTACCCTACATATCAGGAAGAAGGGAACTCAACCCCCACCCTTACAAATTCGCCCCCAATATTTGACAAATAGTTCATTTTCGATTTTTTGTATTACATTTCCGTCCCTTTTTTCAAGATGAGCGGATTGTCTTGTGATTCGCCACGCACTTCTGCACCATCAGAAAGCACGATATCTTTGTCTAAAATTGCATTTTCTACGACACAATTTTTACCGATATAGCAACCTTCCATAACGATAGAGTTTTTAATGACAGAGTTCTCGCCAGCGAAAACTTTTCTAAATAGAACTGAATTTTCAGTATGTCCATTATAGATTCCGCCATTGCCAACGACACAATTTTGCACAGTTGAGCCACGATTGAATTTTGCAGGGGCTTCGTCTTTTGGTTTCGTTGCAATATATGGGAATTCATTGTAAAATAAATCTCTGACATCTTTTTGTAGAAATTCCATATTTGTACGGTAATATGACTGAATACCTGAACTGATTGTACTCCAATATCCTGAAAATTCATATCCAAAAATTTGCAATCTATCTTTTTGCCCTACGACAATGTCATTGACAAAGTTATATTTTTCTTGTGCCACAACTTCTTCTAATAACTCAATTAGAAGTGTTCTTGTGATTACATAAATCCCAAGGGAGGCATGGTTTGTTTTTGGATCTTGCGGTTTTTCTTGGAAGCCTATCATACGTGCTTCTTCGTTGACTTCCAAAATACCAAATTTATGCAACTCTTCTTGAGCCATGTTTTGATACACCACGGTCACATCTGCATTTTTTTCTTTGTGGTATGCTATTAATTTTTTGTAATCCATTTTATAAACGGAGTCACCACTCGTAATGACAACACAATCTGCATTCGTTTTTTCCAAAAATGTAATGTTTTGGTACATCGCATCTGCTGTCCCACGGAACCAATGCGAATTTGTATTGCTAAGGTATGGTGTGAAAAGGAATAATCCGCCTTGTTTTCGACCGAAATTCCACCATTTTGCAGAGGAAATATGATCCATCAAAGAACGAGAGTTGAACTGGGTAAGCACTGCGACTTTCCCGATTCCACTATGTGACATATTGCTCAAACTAAAATCGATTGCACGATAACTGCTCCCAATTGGAAGGGCTGCTGCTGCTCTATGTTCTGTCAAGGCACCCAAACGACCTTGGTTATTTCCACCTGCTAAAATAATCCCTACTGCTTTCATCGAATCAGTCCTCCTTTACGATTGTTTTACCGCTATCTAGTCTGTTATCTGCATAGTCTTCACTGACAGTTTTGCCATATACCACACAGTTTTTGCCAATCACGACATTGTCTGGAATCGTAGTGTGATCGCCTACAACAGTAATGCCTGTCGAGTAGATGTTTGGACGTTTTTCATTTGGAATATTGTCCCCCATACCCATTTGCACATTGTGACCGATGTCACAATTTTCATCGACGATACAACGTTGCAAATTCGCACCAGAACGCACCACGCTATCCCCCATGATGATGGAATCACAAACAACAGCACCTTCTTCGATGACGACACCTGGACCTAAAATGGAGCGATAACAACCACCATACACTTCACAACCTTGGTTGGTCAAAGACTCTTCCACAGCACCATTTTGTCCTATAAATGAAGGTGGTTGATGGTCTGTTTTTGTGTAAATTTTCCAGAAGTTTTCGTATAAATTAAATTGTGGCACAGTTTGGATGAGCTCCATATTCGATTCCCAATACGATTCAATTGTACCGACATCTTTCCAATATCCTTTGAAGCGATGAGCATATAAAATTTGTCCTTCTTCAAGCATTTTTGGAATGATATGTGAGCCGAAATCGCTGTCAGGGTGGACTTTGCTATCTTCAATTAAGGCATCTCTTAGGCGATCCCATGTGAAAATGTAAATTCCCATTGAAGCAAGATTGCTTTTGGGATTTTCTGGTTTTTCCTCAAATTCATAAATGCGATCGTTTTCATCTGCATTCATAATGCCAAAACGAGACGCTTCTTCAAGGGAAACTTCCAATACTGCAATCGTAACGGCTGCCCCTTTTTCTTTGTGTTCAGCAAGCATTTTGGAATAATCCATTTTGTAAATGTGGTCACCCGACAAAATCAAAACGTATTCTGGATTGTTTGCTTCAATATAATCAATATTTTGGTAAATGGCATTGGCAGTCCCCATGAACCATTCCCCACCAGAAGTATCTCCTTTGACACGTGGTGCCAAAATCGTTGCCCCTGCATTCATTTTGTCCAAATCCCAAGGCACACCAATTCCGATATGTTGGTTGAGACGCAATGGTTGGTACTGTGTCAAAATGCCGACGGTATCAATCCCTGAATTGATACAATTGCTAAGCGGAAAATCGATAATTCGATATTTTCCACCGTAAGTCACTGCTGGTTTTGCTACTTTACGTGTCAAAACGCCCAAACGACTTCCTTGTCCTCCTGCCAAAAGCATGGCGATCATCTCTTTTTTTTGCATGAACTTCAACTCCCCACGTTAATTATGAATAGACATTTTTAGTATCAGCAATTTTCATATAACATAAATTGTAAAATAATCGTAATTTAAAATGAAATTTCTATAAATTTCCTAAGGGAAAAATAAAAATAAAACGTAAATTTTACTGATAAATATATTAAAATCACTTTGGTGCCTTTTGCTTTTTAATTCATACACATAGTATACCACGAAATCTTGATAAAAAAAATACAAATATCAAAAAAAAATTGAGTTATTCTAATTTTCCCCATTGTTCATAATTTTTCTTTATAAAACCCTTTAAAAACACGAATAAGATTGTGCAATATTACTACAAGATTTATGTCTGATAAGAATAAAATATACAACTTTTTGATGTTTGCTGTAATTTATAAGATTTTTTATGTACTTTTATAATATAAGATAGTCAAATTTCATATTGCCAATACTTCATTAGTATATTATAATAGTATACGAAATAATACTATGAAATTTAGAAATAGCTGATTATTTTTCAAATATATATCAAAGGTGGTAAGTTATGGGGACAGTATTTCAAGCAACAGATCACATTTATTTTATTGGCATTGGCGGAATTAGCATGTCAGCTCTCGCAGAAATGTTAGCCAGTCGCAACATCAAAGTTTCAGGTTCAGATATGAAAGCTTCAAAAATTACAGACGAATTGCAAAACCAAGGCATTACAATCTACATCGGTCAAAAAGCAGAAAATATCAATGATGATGTCACGCACGTCGTTTACACAGCGGCAATTGCACCGAACAATCCCGAATTAAAGTACGCAACGGAGAAAAAAATCCCTTTGGTGCAACGTGGGACACTCCTTGGGGAAATTATGACGGAGCATCCGCATTCTGTTGGGGTTGCTGGCACACACGGAAAAACGACGACGACTTCTATGGTGTCGGAAATTTTGCTGTCTGCCAATCTCGATCCAACGATTACGGTAGGGGGAATTTTGCCAACGATCGGGAGCAATTTGCGTATTGGGAAATCGAGCTATTTTGTGGCGGAGGCTTGCGAATATTGCAATAGTTTTCTTTCGCTGTCGCCGACAGTTGGCATCATACTCAATGTGGAAGAGGATCACCTCGACTTTTTTTCGTCTCTCGAAGAAATTTACGAATCGTTCCATGAGTATGCACAAAAAATTCCAGACCACGGGCTTTTGATTCTCAATGCAGAAATTGAAAATATGGAGGAGATCACGAAAAATTTAACGACTTCCATTGAGACATTTTCAGTAGAAGAGGGAACATCAGCCGATTGGGTTGCGAAAAATATCACGTACCATGACGAGGGCAGTACGACATTTGATGTTTACTATCATGATGAATTCCAAGAAACGATTCACTTAAATATTCCGGGGAATTACAATATCACAAATGCACTCGCATCGATTGCCACGGCTCATTTTTTTGAAATTGAGTCGGCACATTGGAAGAGCGGTCTACTTCGGTTTATGGGTACGCAACGGAGATTCCAAAGAAAAGGCGAGAAAAACGGTGTGGCGGTCATTGACGATTACGCTCACCACCCAACTGAAATTGTGGCAACGCTCGAAGCAGTTGCTATGATGAAGCATAAAAAAACGTGGTGCATTTTTCAGCCACATACGTATACGAGAACGAAATTTTTGCTCCAAGAATTTGCAACGTCATTTGCGAGTGTCGATGAGGTGATTCTCACGGATATTTTTGCTGCTCGTGAAGTGGACGATGGGTCGATTTCTTCTGAAATGCTTGCGGAAAAAATTACGGAAGCTGGTAGTGTAGTGCATCATATTTCAAAGTTTTCTGATATCGTCTCATTTTTAGAAAAAAATTGTAGTGCAGGCGATCTTGTTTTGACACTCGGTGCAGGCGATGTGTATTTGATTGGAGAGCAGTTTTTAGGGAAATAAATTAGTATAGTCGTTGATTAAGATAAAAATATTAAATCTCAATGCTTCAAATTAGTGCATACTAAGGTAAGAGAAGATAAAGTTTTACTCCATTTTTTTCAAAAAATGGCAGAGTTTGAGACAGAGTCTCAAGGTCTTTTCTTTTAAGGAAATGGCAATATTTAATTTTGGAAGTAGTATCAACTATATTATAGGAGGAAAAAAATGGAAAATTTAAATGCCATCATTTTGGCAGCCGGTGAAGGCAGCCGCATGAAATCGAAAAAAGCAAAGGTACTACACGAACTATTCCATAAACCAATGATCGCATACGTCATTGAAGCAGGCAAAGAAGCCGGTGCAAAAAATGTATGTATCGTGGTAGGCAATCGTGCAGAACAAGTCAAAGAAGCCATCGGCGACACGTCTGTTTCATTCGCTTTACAGGCGGAACAAAAAGGCACAGGCCACGCCGTCATGATGGCGGAGGACATGATCGATGAAAACAGCGAAATCCTCATTTTGTACGGAGATACCCCACTGCTCCAAGGCGATTCATTGCAAGAAGCAATTGCAGAGCATAAAAAAGCAAGTGCAGCCGCAACGGTCATTACAATGGTCGTTGAAAATCCAATGGGCTACGGACGTATTGTGAGAGATCCTGCTGGCAATTTTTCAAAAATCGTAGAGCAAAAAGATGCCAATGCAGACGAGCAAAAAATCACAGAAGTCAATACGGGAATCTACATTTTCAAAGGGAAATTCCTCAAAGAAGCATTGCACAATCTCAAAAATAACAACGCACAAGGCGAGTATTATTTGACAGATACTTTGGAATATATCAAAAATCAAAATGCAAAAGTACTCCCACTCGTAAGCGATACCCCAGAGAGTTATTTCGGTGTCAATTCACGTCAACAACTTGCAGTGGCAATGAAAATTATGCAACGTCGCATCAATGAATCTCATATGGCAAATGGTGTGACACTCATTGACCCTGATACGAGTTACATCGACCATTCTGTGAAAATTGGTATGGATACGGTAATCAGTGGCGGTTGCCATCTCGTAGGGGCGACAGAAATCGGCGAAGATTGCACGATTGGTGCGTACACAAGACTCGTTGACATGAAAATTGGCGACGGTGTAGAAATCCAAGCGACGACTGCCCTTGAATCTTCTATTGACAATCAAGCAATCATCGGACCGTATGCGTATATTCGTCCCAATTCTGCCATTGGCGAAAAAGCAAAAATTGGCGATTTCGTGGAAATCAAAAATGCAACGATAGGCAAAGGCACGAAAGTACCACACCTTTCTTATATTGGTGATACCGATGCGGGCGAAAAAGTCAACTTCGGCTGTGGTAGTATTATGGTCAATTATGACGGCAAGAAAAAATATAGAACGACGGTGGGCGACAATGTATTTGTCGGTTGCAATGCCAACTTAGTCGCTCCTGTGACAGTACATGAAGGGGCATATGTGGCGGCAGGTTCTACCATTACTAAGGACGTGACGAAAGAAGTTCTCGTTGTGGCACGTGCGAGACAAGTGGAAATCCCAAATTGGAAAAAGAAGTGATATTCAAGAAAAAATCCGAAAAACGACAAGGAAATTTAAAATTCGTAAGATTCTATGAAAAATTTATGTTATTTGAAAAAATGAGTTGAAATCAAGTGAAAAATTTGGTATGATACAGTTGTCAAACAAGAGCAATCCAAATAGAGAAAACGGGTGTATCGTTGTTGAAACATACTGAAATTGTCAAAAAATTAACAGTTTCGGCTTCGGTTTTCGTTCATAAAGACTGATGACGTACATGAGATTGAAATTTGTATCCGTTGGCAACAATGGATAGTAAATGGGTTTTATGGCGAACGGCCGACAAAAGATACCGATATTAGAGTCTGTTGGAACACAAAAATACCGCTTAGAAATACACTATTTTTCAGGGGTTTACGACGTACTATTTTAGGTATGATACAAATTCCTTTCGTAGTATTCTGGAAAAAAGTAGTAGACCAAAGCAATATTTTTTGTGATTCCATATATTCTGGATAGATACTATTTTAACGAAATATACTGCGTTTGATAAGGATTGCACGAAGCCAACATAAGGAGGATTTTACGAATGATCAATGCAAAAGGTGGCAACATTAAGATTTTTTCTTGTAATGCAAATAGACCCTTAGCAGAAGCTGTAGCAGAAAAATTGGGTGTTTCTCTTGGGGAAGCTGAAATCGGGCAGTTTAGCGATGGCGAAACTTCAGTCAAAATCATCGAGACGATTCGAGGAGCAGACGTATACATCATACAATCGACGTCAGTGCCAGTCAATGACAATTTGATGGAATTATTGATTGTAATCGATGCCATGAAACGTGCATCAGCAGCTCGAATTAACGCTGTCATTCCGTATTTTGGTTATGCAAGACAAGATAGAAAAACACGAGCGAGAGATCCAATTAGTGCCAAACTCGTTGCCAATATGATTGAATGTGCAGGGGCTGACCGTGTACTGACGATGGATTTGCATTGTACACAAATTCAAGGTTTCTTTGATATTCCAGTGGACAACCTTTTGGGAAGTCCGATTTTATCGGAGTACTACATCAAAAAACACGGCGATGATTTGAAAAATTTCGTTGTCGTATCTCCAGATCTTGGGAGCGTATCAAGAGCGAGATCGTTTGCAGAAAAACTCGATACACCGCTTGCCATTATTGACAAACGTAGACCGAGTGCCAACGTCAGTGAAATTATGAATATCATCGGGGATGTGAAGGATAAAAAAGTCATTTTGATTGATGATATGATTGATACTGCGGGGACGATTGCAAATGCTGCCACTGCACTAATGGAGCGTGGGGCAATCGAAGTCGATGCCTGTTGTACGCATGGGATTTTGAGTGGTCCGGCCATTGAGCGAATCAAAAATTCGCCGATAACAGAGTTGTTGTTGTTGGATTCCGTGCTGTTGCCTGAAGAAAAAAGACTTGATAATATTACGATCATTAGCATTGCAGATTTTCTTGCAGAGGGGATCAAATGCATTCATGAGGGCAAATCGATTTCGTGGTTGTTCTCTTAAGCGTATCATTTATTTTCAAATATTTGAGTGGGATTGTTTTCAATCCTACTCTTTTTTGTGGTGAAAAAGCGGGGGAAAGGGGATAAAGAGATAAAGAGATAAAGGGATGCAGATCTTGAGGCTTCGCCTCAAACTTTGCAAAAATACCTTTGAAAAAAATCTAAGCTAGGCTTTAAAAGTAAAACTTTCTTTTTCGTTGACTTTAGTAACTACAAAAATTTTTGCCTGCAAAGATTTTTAGTGATTTATGAGAAAAAGCTTGCAGACAGACTGAATAAAAATGCTTGTAAACGTTGATATAACAATATTTTTATGTTAATCAGCAGTCATTAAGTAACTATTGAGATACCAACTAAACATTGCCAAAATTATCGTGTTATCGAGAGCGGGTGACCACAGGTCGCCCCTACAAAAACTTGAAATATCAATATGCAGGGGTGTACCTTTGGTCGCTGTTTTCAAAGCCTAGCTTCCACTTTTTTTAAAAGTGTTTGGTGGCAGGTCTACTCACTTTGCTTCGCAAAGTCGCCTTCGGTGACCGCCTGTCATGGCGGTCAGGTGATGTGGACAGCGTCCACGGTCTTAAAAATAAGTTGGCGAAAATGCAAGCGGGCGACCACAGGTCGCCTCTACATATTGATATTTCAAGTTTTTCGTAGGAAACTCTGACACTGTGGTCGCCCGTTAATGAAACGGTTGCAATTTGGCAATATTTAGTTGTTAGCTCACTATCTTACAATACCTTCGCCAAAAATGTCTGTAACCGATCGCTTTTTGGGCTATCGAAAATCTCTTCTGGCGTACCTTCTTCAATCAAAGTACCGTCCGCCATAAACAAAACTCTCGACCCAACTTCACGGGCAAATCCCATCTCATGGGTCACGACAATCATCGTCATATCATCTTTGGCGAGTTGCTTCATTACTTCTAGTACCTCACCAACCATCTCTGGGTCAAGTGCTGACGTCGGCTCGTCAAAGAGCATTACCTCTGGTTTCATACACAAAGCACGCACGATTGCAATTCTTTGCTTTTGTCCACCTGACAATTGAGATGGATATGAATTTGCTCGATCGGCAAGTCCTACTTTTTCAAGCAATTCCATCGCTGCTTTTTTGGCTTCGCTTTCCGATTCACCTTTCAATTTCATTGGGGCAATGATCATATTTTGCAAAATGGACATATGCGGAAATAAATTGAAATGCTGGAACACCATACCCATTCTTTGACGATGTAAGTTGATATTGATTTTTGGGTCGGTGATGTCTGTACCATCGAATACAATTTGTCCTTGGGTTGGCACTTCAAGTAGATTGAGACAACGCAAGAAAGTTGATTTTCCAGAACCTGATGGTCCAATGACAACGACAACTTCACCTTTTTTGATGGTGTTTGATACGCCGTCAAGTGCCTTGATTTTTCCGCCTTTGTAGTGTTTTTTGATGTCTTTTACTTCAATTAAAACTTCATTTTTATCGCTCACTATTTTTCAGCCTCCTCTCCAATTGACCAACAAGCATTGTGAAAAATGTTACCATCACCAAATAAATGAGTGCCACCGCAATCAACGGCATAAATGCACTATACGTACGACTTCTGATGATGTCTCCTCCTTTTGTCAAATCTTCGAGGGCGATATAACCCACGATGGAAGTTTCTTTCAACAATACAATAAATTCACTTGCAAGACTTGGCAATACCGTTTTGAAGGCTTGTGGCAAAATGATGTGTCGCATGGTTTGTGTATATGTAAAACCAAGGCTTCGTCCTGCCTCAAACTGTCCCACATCGATTGACATAATTCCGCTCCGTACAATTTCCGCTACATACGCACCGGAGTTGATTCCAAATGTGATAATCCCTACCATCAATTTGCTATCGACTGAAATTAAAATGACGAAATACATCAATAGAATTTGTACCACAACAGGTGTCCCACGTAAAACGGTTAGATAAATTTTACAGAGTCCATTGAGTAAAATCAAGAGATTTTTCCAGATTCCAGGACGCATTTCATGTGCCACTTTATCGTGAGAGGAACGGATCATCGCTACAACAATACCGATGATAATTCCAATTAGCACAGAGGCAAACGTCAATTGCAATGTCACTTTCAAACCATTGGTAAGAAATTTCCACCTGTCATCTTTTATAAAATTCAGATAAAAATCAGCTTGGAAATCCGTCCAAAATTCTGCCATACTATCTCTCCTCCTCAAAGTTTTTTAATCACTAACGAACCAAATAAATATATACACAGTGATCCAAAATGCTGACCACTGTGTATATGTAGTTTCTATTTTCTTATTATTCAGCTGGAATGTATTTTGCAATGATTGCATCTACTGTACCGTCTGCAATCAATTCGTTTAGGGCTGCATCAATATGTGCTGTCAATTCGCTGTCTTTGTCTACAGCAATTGCGTAATCTTCCAATGCATATTCAGATTCTAAGATTTTAAGGCCTGTATTAGCTGCAACGAATTCTTTTGCAGGCTCGTTGTCAATCATCACACAGTCAAGTCTTCCGCTCACCAACGCTTGCACAGCATCTGCACCTTTTGAGAAACGTTCAATGCTACCAAAACCACCATCTTCAATATCACCAGTTGCATAAATATCACCAGTTGTACCAGTTTGTACTCCAACACTATTGTCTGCACCATCAGTAAATAAGTCGTCAATAGTTGTAATTTCTGAATCTTCAGCTACGATAATTACTTGGATTGCAGTTGTATAAGGTGTTGTGAAATCAACGTTTTGTTTACGGTCTTCAGTTACAGTGATACCTGACATACCGATGTCTACTTTACCAGTTGTAACTGCTGCAATGACTGAACCAAAGTCCATGTTTTCAATTTCTAGTTCCAAACCAAGTTTTGTTGCAATTGCTTCAGCGATTTCTACGTCAATCCCTACAATTTCTTGACCTTCATAATATTCATATGGAGGAAATTCTGCATTTGTACCCATTGTCAATATACCATCCACCGCAGTTGTCACTTCTACAGCTTCAGCTGTTTCAGTCGCTGCATCTTCACCGACTGGAATGTATTTGTTGATGATGTGTTCTACAGTGCCATCTGCAATCAATGAACCAAGAGCCGCATCAATTTTTGCTGTCAATTCACTGCCTTTGTCTACAGCGATTGCGTAGTTTTCCAAAGCGTATTCAGAATCTAAGATTTTAAGACCTTCATTTGCTGCTACAAATTCTTTTGCAGGTTCGTTGTCAATCATCACGCAGTCAAGTCTGCCAGTAAGCAACGCTTGCACAGCATCTGCACCTTTTGTGAAACGCTCAATCGTACCAAAACCGCCATCTTCAATGTCGCCAGTTGCATAAATGTCACCAGTTGTACCTGTTTGCACACCGACTTTATTGTCAGCACCATCGAGGAACAAATCATCTACATCTGTAATTGCTGAATCTTCAGGTACGATGACTACTTGGATTGCAGTTGCATATGATACTGAGAAATCTACATTTTCCAAACGGTCTTCAGTGACAGTCATACCCGCCATACCGATATCGACTTTGCCACTTGTGACTGCTGCGATAATCGAGCCAAATTCCATGTTTTCCACTACTAGTTCCATACCAAGTTTTTCAGCAATTGCTCCTGCGATTTCCACGTCAATCCCTACAATTTCTTGACCATCGTAGAATTCATATGGAGGGAACTCTGCGTTGGTAGCCATTTTTAGGGTACCACCTGATGGTTCTGTTGCTTGGGAAGTTGCTGCTGATTCTTCGACAGCTGGTGCATCCGCTGCTGGTGTAGATGAGCTACTTGTTGAGGAACTGCTGCCACAACCTGCCATTGCAAATGCAAGAGTCGTTGCCATTCCCGTTGCAATTAAATTTTTAATCATGTGTTTCATTGTTTTTTGTTTTTTCATAATCGTTCTCCCTTTTTCTTATTTATAGTTTTCTTGTGTGGTATGTGAAGCACTACCATGTAAAGAGTATACTACAGAAATGAATAAAATGCAATACAAAAAAGTCACGTTTTATTCTGCGATTTCGTATTTTTTTTGTATATAGTTCACAATTTTAGAGGAATATACAGAATATTTTACTATTTATTCATTTTTATGGTTTTTAACCACGCAGTATTAAATGAATAATATTCGTTAAATAATGAATATTATTACAGTTATATACATTATTTTTCTTCTTTTCTTGTGGAGAACGCAAATAGACCACAGAAAAGAAACTTGAGTTTCCGCAAAATGCAAATTAAAATCAGTAACTTTTGGGTACATTGCTATTTTCATACAAAAATAAAAATGGTGAACGATAACGACTCAATAAATTGCACAAAAATAAACCCGATAGTATCGAGCAAAAAAAATAACTATTCTTTTATTCGTGTTTATACA
>JAWXUZ010000032.1:0-26143 GCA_044425835.1 Bacillota bacterium
CCCGTTCAGGCGACCGCAGGTCGCCCCTACTCTTTATCTTTTTATCTTCAACCCCGTATCAAAGCAAAATTTTCATAGGGTTTTCTAGCAATTCTCTAATCGCCAATTCAAATTTCGCAGCAGTTGCACCATCAATTAATCTATGGTCAAATGTGAATGAAATTCTCATGAATTGATGTTTAGAAATTTTGCCTTCATCGTCCATAACCAATTCATCATACGCCGCACAAACACCCAAAATACCAGCATCTGGTTGGTTGATGATTGGATCAAACGTTTCTACACCAAACATACCTAAATTAGAAATTGAGAAGGTAGAATCTTTGTATTCGTCCATGTTGAGTTTGTTGCTTCTTGCACGTTCTGCCAAATCTCTAGCAGTCGAAGAAATTTCGCTCAAGCTCATTTTGTCTGCATCTTTGATGACAGGTACAATCAAACCATCGTCTAAGGCCACTGCCATACCGATGTTGACGTGTGCTCTTTGGATAATTTCATCGCCTTGGATACTCACCAAGATGTGTTTGTTTGCTTGCAATGCTTTGGAAACTGCTTTCACAATGTAATCATTTACAGAGTATTTCGTATCCATTTCTGCATTGAGTTCTTTTCTAAATTTCAATAATTTAGTCACATCTACTTTGACATTTTGTGTCACAGATGGGATTTCTTGTCTCGATTGTGTCATGCGTTCTGCAACGACTTTTCTCATACCAGACAATTTGCTTACAGTGTCGCCGTCCATCAAGCCAACTGCTGCGGATGGTTTCGCTACTTTTTCTGCTACTGGAGCCGCTGCTGCTGCACCACCTGCTGGAGCAGACAAGATGTCTTTTTGTACGATTCTGCCACCAGGACCAGTCCCGATGATGTTTTCGTAATTCACACCCATTTTTTGAGCTGTTTTTTTCGCAAGAGGTGAAATTTTAATACGTCCACCTTCTGGGCGAGCCACTGGCATAGAAGCCTGGCTTGTCGCTGCTGCTACTGGTGCCGCTGTCGCTGACGCAACTGGAGCTGGTGCTGGTGCTGCTGCACCTCCGCCAACGCTTTCACCTGCTTCGCCAATATATGCAAGAAGTCCTTTGACTGGAATGTCTTCACCTTCTTGGGCTACGATTTTAAGTAAAGTACCAGCGACTTCGCTTTCCACTTCACTTGTCAATTTATCTGTTGTAATTTCAACAATTACGTCTCCAATGGCAACGGTGTCACCCTCTTTTTTCACCCAAGTAGTGACTGTGCCTTCTTCCATTGTAAGACCTAATTGAGGCATTGTAATTTCATGAGCCATAACGTTTCGTCCCCTCCCTTATCGATTCAATACCTTTTTCACTGCATTTACAATGTCGACTGGTTTCGGGAAGTTTTCATCTTCCAAAGTAGGACTAAATGGAGAAACAATATTTAACCCACACACACGAGCGACAGGTGCGTCCAATTCATCGAACAATTCTTCTGCAATTTGAGCTGACAATTCACCAGCGTAGCTACCTCTTTTTACTTCTTCAGAAACTACAATTGCATGATGTGTTTTCGATACCGATTTCACGATTGCGTCCCAATCAAGTGGTACAAGTGTACGCAAATCGAGTACTTCCACGTTAATGCCTTCTGCTTCCAATGTTTTTGCAGCTTCCAAAGCGAAGTTCACTTCTCTACTCCAAGTGATGACAGTAATATCAGCACCTTCTTTTTTCACATCAGCCACACCCAAAGGAATGATATATTCTTCTGTCGGAATTTCTTCTTTTTTTGCATAAAGCAATTTATGTTCCATAAACATAACAGGGTCATCATCACGAATCGCCGCTTTCATCAAACCTTTTGCATCCGCTGCTGTACAAGGTGCAACGACTTTGAGTCCTGGTGTATGACAGAACATATTTTCAAAACACTGTGAATGTTGTCCCGCATTTCTTCTACCAGCTCCCATTGGCAAACGCAATACCATAGGCACGGAAGTTTGTCCACCTGTCATATATCTCATTTTTGCTGCTTGGTTGATGATTGGGTCAGCTGCTACCGTGATGAAGTCATTGTACATCAATTCAACGACTGGGCGAATGCCTCTCATTGCAGCCCCAACTGCCATACCACAAAATCCAGATTCAGAAATAGGTGTATCGTAAACTCTATGTGCTCCAAATTCTTCTTGGAATCCAACAGTAATTCCGAATACATTACCCATTTTACCAACGTCTTCTCCTAAGAGAATTACATTTTCATCTCTTAGCATTTCTTCATGCAATGCTTCACCGATTGCTTTACTTACCGTAATTTTTTTACTCATCGAACGACACTCCTTTCATTATCTGAACTATATACATCTGTCACCGCTTCTTTTGGATCTGGGTAAGCGGAGTTCATTGAAAATTCGTATGCATCTTCTAATTCTTTATCTACTTCTGCTTCTACAGCAAGTACTTCTTTTTCAGTTGCCACTTTTTCATCAAGCAATCTTTGTCTCATTGTTGGGATACAGTCATTTTTGTATGCATCTTCTAAGTAAGATGCTGGACGATACGCAGCTGGATCACCACAGTAATGTCCTTGGTGACGGTAAGTGGTACACTCAACGATCGATGGGCCTTTGCCCGCTCTTGCATGATCCATTGCTGTTTTCATCGCTTCGTATACAGTTGTTGGATTGTTGCCATCTACTGTTACACCAGGAATGTCATACGCTTTTGCACGTACCGCAATCGTTTCAGTGTTGATTACAGAATGGATATTTGTAGACACACCGTATTCATTGTTTTCACAGAAAAATACAACTGGCAATTTCCAAGCAGCCGCCATATTTACAGCTTCATGGAATGTACCTTGGTTCGAGGCACTATCCCCAAACATACAAACAGTAACGTGTTTGTCGCCTCTGATATGTGAAGTCAACGCAGAACCCACTGCAATTGGAATGCCGGCACCAACGATGCCATTTGCTCCAAGATGGTGCAAGCCCTCTACGTCCGCAATATGCATTGATCCACCTTTTCCACGGCAATATCCAGTTTCTTTGCCGAAAAGTTCAGCTAACATTTTATCGAGTTTTGCCCCTTTTGCGATACAGTGGCCATGCCCTCTATGCGTAGATGCCATGTAATCTTCTTCTTCCATTGCCAAACAAGCTCCTGCACAAGCAGCCTCTTGCCCAATACACAAATGGATATTTCCTGCCAACATACCTTTTGAAAAACAATCTGCCGCTTTTGATTCAAACCCTCTAATGCGAAGCATTACACGATACAACTCAACAAGCGTTTCTTTTGAATATTTCTTTTTACTCAATGTAACCACCCTTTCTAAAAATAGAATTTATGAATTAATATAATGAATTACGCTTTTCCAAAATTCATTTTCGCCCAAAGAATAAGGAAACTAAAAATCAGAACAAGCCATACTACCAAAACTGATTCACTTGTACTTAAATAAAATACTAGTTAAGCCACTTATAATACAAGTTACAGTCAAGAAACAGCCGTATCATAATCAATTTGCATTCAAAATTCTACGACTATTTCATTTATACAATATCCGTAATGCCTTATTGTCCCATTAAGTTTGGTAAGAACAAGGAAATTTGCGGAATATATGTCAATAATAAGAGTGCAACGATACCTGCGACCAAAAATGGAACGATTTTTTTACAGATATTTGCAACTGGAATTTCTGCCACATTACAACCCACATAAAGGTTGATTCCTACAGGAGGTGTAATTTGACCAATTGCCATATTTACTGTCAAGAACACACCGGCATGCACCAAGTCGATATTCAGTGCAGTAAAGATTGGCACCATGATTGGGAGTAAGATATAAAACGCAGAGTTCGCATCTAGGAAACAACCCGCAATCAAGAAAATAATATTAATCAAAAGTAAAATTACGTATTTGTTGTCACTAATTGAGAGCATGGATTGAGATAATGAATTTGCCACACCACTCGTAGTCAAGATCCAAGCAAAGATTGCTGCCGCTGAAACGATGAACATTACCGTTGCAGAAGACACTGCTGAATCCATGAAAATATTTCTCAAATCTTTGATTTTGATTTCTTTGTAGATGAACATACCTACAACGAGACCGTAAATTACAGCAATACCTGCTGCTTCAGTTGGTGTAAATACCCCTGAGTAAATACCACCTAAAATGATAACTGGTGTCATAAGTCCCCAGAATGCATCTTTGAATGCATCAAATCTTTCTTTCGTACTCATTTTTGGTTGAGGAATGATGTCTTTATTATTTCTACAATCCCAACTTGCTGCCAAGTAGTACGCAAGCCCCAAAAACATCCCTGGTAAAATACCTGCTGTAAATAATTTCGCAACCGAAACACCTGTAATAGATGCGTATACAACAAAGGCAATACTTGGTGGGATTACAATCCCAATTGCCCCAGAAGAACTAACGAGTGCCGCTGGCATATCTTTTCCGTAACCTGCTTTTAGCATTGCCGGAATTAAGATGGGACCAATCGCTGCCACAGTCGCAGGACCAGAACCAGAAATCGCAGCAAAGAAACACGCCACAATGATAACTACTGCCATCAAGCCGCCTTTTCTATGACCTACACAAGCATTTGCAAACGTAATGAGACGTTTTGAAATACCCGCATATTCCATGATACAACCCGCCAAGATGAAAAATGGAATGGCAAGCAATGTAAATTTTGCAGTCCCTGAATACAAGATGTCAGGAATGACAGAAAGTGGAAATCCGCCGTAAGCAAGACCAGCTGCTGCTGCCAAACCCAAGGCAATCCCGATTGGAATATTCAAAAGTACTAGAACAAAGAAAACACCAAACAATACAAATGTCATCATACCTCAAGTTCACCCGCTTTCTTTTCTGTCCATAACTCTTTTGCGATTAAAAATGTAGATTCAAGGATATGTATGATTACAAAAAATGCACCTACTGGCATTGAAAGCCCTTGAATTTGTCTTGGTAATCCCATAACTGGTGTAACTGCACCGAGTGCAATTTGTCCTTGCACCATTTGTGTACCGTAAATGAGTACCAAAAGCATAAATATCAAACTACAAATTCCTGATAAAATAACGAAGCCCGCTTTTGCTTTTCCATGAAATTGATCCACAATGAAACTCATACCTAAGTGAGCATTTCTTTTAAATGCAACTGCAATTCCAAGCATTGTCACCCAAACGAATACGATTACAGTCAATTCCTCCGTAAAAGAAAATGATTTTGAAAAACAATATCTGTACACTACATTTAAAAAGTTCATGATCGCCATGTATGCCATCATAATAATAATTACAATTTCTTCAAAATAATTCAGTATTTTTCCAACAATTTTCATCAACTCACCTTACTTTCTGTATAAATCCCCCTAAAAATAGTCGATTACATCAACTATAGACCAACGCATGTATTGCTGTTTGAAAAAGGAGAGTCCTCTAAGAGGAACTCCCCCTTATGCTTCAAATGAAATGAATTAGAATGTATAACCAAATGCAGCAAATGCATCTTCGCCATATTCATCTCTATATTTGTCATATAATGGTTCCATGATGACTTTCAATTCTTCAATTGCTTCAGGTGACAATTCGTTTACTTCTACGCCAATGCCTTCAAATTCAGCGATGATTTCAGCGTCCATTGCACGAGATGCCGCCACTTGTGCAGCACCTGCTTTGATACCAGCAGCACTAAAGATTTCTTTGTCTTCATCGCTTAAGCTTTCCCAGATTTTGTTACTTACACAAATTGTAAGTGGGTCATAAGAGTAGTTCCAGATTGTCATATATTTTTGAACTTCTTGGATTTTCGCTGATCTAATTGTATCATATGGATTTTCTTGTCCATCAATTGCACCTTGTTGCAATGCTGTAAATACTTCAGCAAATGACATTTGTGTTGGGTCAGCTCCCAATTCTTGGAATACGTCTACAAGTAAAGAAATTCCAGGGATTCTGATTTTCAACATTTTCAAATCTTCAGCAGAAGTGATTGGTCTTACGTTGTTTGTGATTTGACGGAATCCGTTTTCACCAAAACCAACGACTTGGGCACCTTTTGCAGAGATTGCATCTTTGATGAATTGTCCACCAGTTGAACCTTCGTCAAAAATAAATTCATCGGCACTATCGTAGCCATTTGGGAAAAGCCAAGGCATACTGATAACTGACAATTCAGGCACAAGACTAGAAACCATCATAGTAGAGTGGATATCCAAATCAGTTGTACCAGTAAATAGCATTTCAATCCCTTTGATTTGATCCCCAGCTGATAATTGTTCATTTGGGTAAACTGTCACTGTATATCTACCGTCAGTATTTGCTTCGATTTCTTCTTTGTACACATTTGCAGCTTCCATCCAAACACTTGTTTCAGATGTGGTCACAGACATTTTCAAGTTGATAGGTGCTGCTGATGATGAAGATGCGGATGAATCTCCACTTGCACTATCACCACTACCGCCACAGCCCGCAAGACCTGCAGCCACAACCATACACATGATTCCTGACAAAATTCTTTTTTTCATAAAATAAAACCTCCCTAGATGTATTGCGTACTGTCACGCAATTTTTTATAGTTACTTCGGTATGAGTGATATATCCCATACCATTATATAAAAAAACCACTTTCGTAATTTTTCTACTTCTTATAAACGTATGACTATTTATCAAAAAATGAAATATGGTAATACGTATTGTCTGCAAGCAATAAATCTTTTGCAGCCTTTGCCCGTTTATCGAGCAAACATTCGAGCAATTCCTCGTGTTCATTGGCAAGGACTGCCAACGGCTTATCCGATAGTCGAATGATTTCTTCCATATAATGATAAAATACATTTCTATGCATCATCATACTTTCGTATAAAAAAGTATTTCTTGCACCTTCGATGACGCACATATGAAATTCAAAATCGAGTTTCGTAAATTGTTTTTTATCATCATTCCTTGCAACTGTTTGCATTTGCTTCAAAATATTAGAGAGTGTTGCCTCGTCGTCCCTCGTGGCACGTCTGACGAAAAATTCAATCGCCTTAAATTCAATGGCTTGACGAAACTCAAAAAACTCTTTGAATTTTTCACTCGTAATATCGGATTGGTCCGACGAATCAAGTGCGTATGACTCGCTTGGTTTTGGTGGCACACGGTGTACGAAAGAACCGACACCTTGTATCGTTACGATAATGCCACTGCCTTGTAGATTTTGCAATGCTGCTCTAATACTTGTACGACTCACACCAAACATTTCACATAAATGATTTTCAGAGGGCAATCGCTCGCCGACTTTCAATTCTTGCTTGTCGATTTGCTCCATAATGCGTCCGCAAATTTCTTCGCTTAAAGATGTTTTTTTGTTATACTTCATCGTATCTCCCCTTGCGATTTACCTTGCGATTTACTTCTACACTTGTATGCTTGTATGCTTGTATGCTTGTATGAAAATTTGTATGATGTATTATCTGTAGACATCGTATCATACAAGTAGCACCGTGGCAATACTAAATATTAATCAAAATAATGGGTAAAAGTTCGTATATCTTCTATAGTTGTAATACAGGCATGTACACTTTTTGTTTATTTTCCAATAGATATGGCTATTTTTTTTGAAATTATCGGCTATAAATCACAATTTATAATAAAAATATTCAACTTAATATATTAAGTCATTATATGCATTTTTATTACAATTCTTGTAAAATAAACAAAATTCTTTTTTTTAGCGAAATAATTGGAAATAAAGACCTTTATTTCTATATTTCACCATGTATAATTCAAGAAAATAATCCTTTATTTTTTTCGATTTCCCCACCATTGATTGAACTTAAATATTAAGTTCTCGAGATATTTTTCCTTGTGAAAGACGTTTTTCTCTTTTTCCACTGCCTTTTTGGTTCCCAGTTCTCATTTGATATCTTCAGAGTTTCAAAGAAGTTGTAACACAAGATACAAGTCAATGAATCACTCACAGAAAATACTACGATTCCCTGATTATGTACAAGAAAAAATATAAAACATTCCAAGCACTTAGGCGAACGGAATTAAAGTTTTGAGCTCTCAAAGCCTAGCTTCCACTTTTTACAAAGGTGTTTGCTGGTGGGGGTTTGGGGCAAAGCCCCAAGATCTTTCCCTTTCAACTATTGCAAAAAATATAAAACATTCCAAGCACTAAGGTCAGCAAAATCAAAGTTTTGATACAACTTTTTCAAAGGTGTTTGGTGTCGGAGTTTGAGGCAGAGCCTCAAGGTCTTAATCTTTTTCCATTTTCAGACAAAAAAAGGAGCTGTCACATCATCTGCAACAACTCCTTTTTATTTCATCACTCTTTCAATCTTAGAAAAGAACCAAATCATCGATTTTTCCCAAAACCTCCAAAGATGAATTATACCAATTCAATAAAAACTTCCATCGCTCCGTCGCCTTTTCTCATACCCAATTTCACGATACGAGTATAACCACCGTTTCTTTCAGCGTATTTTGGTCCTAATTTATCAAACATCATCGCTGGCATATCTACATTTACTGTATTTGCTTTTCTTTTTTTGCCATCCGCTGGAACTTCTGTCACAGGGTAAACATAAGACAAAATTTTACGTCTTGCTGCCAATCTTGTTGGTCTGTCTTTTTTCACTGTTTTTTTCACTTCATCGTAAACAGTTACTTTTTTACCATTGACAACTTCTTTGACTCTTTTGCCATCAGCGTCTTTTTTAGGCACTTTTGCAGTCACTTCAACTTCATCAAAATTATCTCTTTCTTTGACAGCCAAAGTAATCAATTTTTCTGCAATTCTTCTTACTTCTTTTGCTCTTGTTTCAGTTGTTTTGATTTTACCGTGGTAAAGCAAATTTGTTACTTGGTTTCTCAAAAGTGCTTTTCTTTGTGCGGTAGTTTTACCAAGTTTTCTATAGCCAGATGCGTGCATGGTGAATCCTCCTTGTACGTCCCTTGAAACGAAAACAACAATCAACTGCTCTTCGGTCTTACGTTGTCTTGCACAATTTCAAGGCAATAATAGTAATTTCAAGAAAGTTTATACTGATTCAAATATTCAAAAAACTGATCAGACCTTGAACTCCGTTCAAACTTGCAATTTTTTGAAAAAAATTGAGTAAAACTTTACTTTTTGTTCACACAAGTGTATGCAATAACAAATATTGCTACACCAAATGTTTTCGTTAAAAATTAAGTTTAGTCATCGCTTGCACGTAATTCTAAGCCCAATTCTTCTAATTTTTTCAAAACTTCTTCCAATGATTTACGTCCTAGATTACGAACTTTCATCATATCATCTTCTGTTTTATTTACGAGATTTTCAACAGAATTAATGCCTGCTCTTTTCAAACAGTTGTAAGAACGCACAGAAAAATCAAGTTCTTCGATACTCATTTCGAGGACTTTTTCTTTCTTGCCTTCTTCTTTTTCTACCATAATAGAAGCATCTTTTGCATTGTCTGATAAATCAATAAATAAATTGAGATGTTCATTCAAAATTTTTGCACCATAACTCACTGCATCATCAGGAGAAATTGTGCCATTGGTCCATACTTCAAGTGACAATTTGTCATAATCCGTAATTTGACCCACACGAGTATTTTCTACAACGAAATTCACTCGTGACACAGGAGTAAAAATACTATCAACAGGCAACATGCCAATTGGTTGGTCATCTTTTTTGTTCTTATCCGCACCAATATATCCACGACCATTGTTGACTGTAATCTCCATATAAAGCTTACTTGTTGAACCACCAGAAAGTGTTGCGATATGGTGATCTGGATTCATAATCTCTACATCTGCATCCACTTTGATATCAGATCCTTTGATTTCGCCTTCGCCTTCCACATCGATATACAATACTTTTGGTTCATTTGTTTCGCTAGTGTTTTTGATCGCAAGACCTTTTAAGTTTAAGATAATTTCCACAACGTCTTCTTTGACATCAGGCACTACGCTAAACTCATGTAAAACACCATCGATTTTGACATTACTTACAGCAGCTCCAGGCAAAGAAGACAACAAAATTCTGCGTAAAGAATTTCCAAGTGTTGTACCATATCCACGCTCTAAAGGTTCTACTACAAATTTTCCATACGTTCCGTCTGGTGCCATTTCTACAATCTCAATACGAGGTTTCTCAAATTCAAACACTCACTCAAACCCCCTCTAAATTATATTAAGGTGTCAAAGAGGAGAAAACTCCCCTTTGACTCTTTGATTGACATTTTTCTTATCATCTTAAAAATGACCTTAAAATTATCTGGAGTACAACTCGACGATGAACGTTTCATTCACAGGAATGTCGATTTGTGCTCTTGTTGGTTTTGATACAATTGTACCAGTCAAACCATCATGATTTGCACTCAACCATTCAGGGACAATTCTGCCACCTGTCACATCAAGTACATCTTTGTATCTTTGCAAAGATTTGTATTTATCTTTGACTTCAATCACATCGCCAACATTCACTTGGTAAGAAGGAATGTCAACTGGTTTTCCATTGACTAGGATATGTTTGTGACGAACGATTTGTCTTGCTTCTTTTCTCGTTCTGCCATATCCCAAACGAAACATTACATTATCCAAGCGAAGTTCAAGTAAGATTAAGAGGTTTTCCCCTGGAATCCCTTCTTTTTTCGCAATTTTTACTGCTTTTGCGTAATATCCTCTAAATTGTTTTTCTAAAACGCCGTAGATGAATTTCGCTTTTTGTTTTTCACGCATTTGCAAACCGTACTCGCTCATTTTCTTTCCGGCTCTCAAATTTTTCTTTTTCGATTTTTTATCGACACCTAAAAATACAGGGTCAAGTTCCAAAGATCGACATCTTTTCAAAACAGGTACTCTATCTCTTGCCATTTTTTTCTACACCTCCTGATCCTGTTATACTCTTCTACGTTTTGGTGGTCTACAACCATTGTGAGGTACAGGTGTCACGTCTTTGATAAGAGTCACATCAAGTCCTGCTGCTTGCAAAGCACGGATTGCCGCTTCACGACCAGAACCTGGTCCTTTTACAAACACTTCGATTGTTTTCAAGCCATAATCAGATGCAGCTTTTGCTGCAGTATCAGCAGCCATTTGAGCAGCATAAGGTGTAGATTTTTTTGAACCTTTGAAGTTCAATTGACCTGCACTTGACCAAGACAGAGCATTTCCTACTGCATCTGTAATAGTCACGATTGTATTGTTGAAAGTAGATTGAATATGAGCTTGCCCACGGTCTACTTTTCTTTTGTCACGGCGTCTGCGAGTTGTTGTCTTTTTCACAGTCTTTTTTGCCATCTCTCAAAACCTCCTTAAAAATCAATTATTTTTTCTTATTCGCAACAGTTTTTCTAGGACCTTTTCTAGTTCTAGCGTTTGTTTTAGATTTTTGACCTCTTACAGGAAGTCCTCTTCTGTGACGAATTCCTCTATAACAACCGATTTCCACAAGACGTTTGATGTTAAGAGCGACTTCACGTCTCAAATCACCTTCCACTTTTTGTGTTTTGTCGATTACTTCACGAATTTTTGAAACTTCGTCGTCTGTCAGATCTCTAACTCTTGTATCTAAGCTCACTCCAGCTTCGTTCAAAATGCGAACCGCACTTTTTTGACCGATACCATATACATAAGTCAAGCCGATTTCGATACGTTTTTCTCTTGGTAAGTCTACACCAGCAATACGTGCCATCTAAACTTTGCACCTCCTATTATAGTTCTTAAAATGATTTTCTACTAACTTTTTTACACGTTGGGCATTACAAACAGAATATAAGCCGTCATTCTCTTGCTGGTTCTGCTATTAACTGTATGCTCCTTCGAGTAAACAGGACACATTGACGGGTGTCCCTTGACGGATTTTCCTAGACAACGAAAGGATTTCTCACCTTTTCTTCATCATAAAAAAATATATCAGCCTTGTTTTTGTTTATGCTTTGGATTTTCACAAATAACCATTACACGACCTTTTCTTTTGATAATTCTGCACTTTTCACACATCGGTTTTACAGATGGTCTTACTTTCATTGTGATCGCTCCCTTCTTATTTTGCTCTCCAAATGATACGACCTTTCGATAAATCGTAAGGCGACATTTCCACTAATACCTTATCTCCAGGCAATATACGAATAAAATTCATACGTAACTTTCCAGAAATATGAGCCAAAATTTGATGTCCATTTTCAAGTTCAACTTGGAACATGGCATTTGGCAATTTTTCTAGTATGGTTCCTTCTACTTCAATAACGTCATCTTTTGACAAGCTAAGAACCTCCTTATACACTTCGTTTTTCTTTATACTGTTTTATCATTTTCCGCAAGTCCGCATCGAGTACATACGCACCTTCGGATAATTTTTTACCCAAAGCCTCATCGACATAATGGGTGGTTTGCAAATGAATTTTCTTTTTCTTTTTTGGTTTGTCTAGTTTCCTTTTTTTGCCATCTGCCAAAAAAACATACGGCTCAGAAACTTGAACAATTACCATGTCGCACCCTTGGTCTCTTCCGCATTTTGGATAAACCAATTGTCCTACTTCAACTTCCAAAGAAATTCACCTCTACTTTTTTGCTTACGGATTCACAAAAGTAATTCCTATCACTTCTTTCCAATCCTTTTTGCAAGCATATCCATTTTTTTTGAAATTATACATAATTTTTTAGATATACTTACTTCAACGCCTCAAGAATTATAGTATTTAATTTTTCAACTTCCATTTCGCCATCCACTTTCAAAAGCAAATTTCGCTCTGCGTAGTACGCTTCAAGTGGTGTGATTTGGTCATAAAAAACTTTCAATCTTGCAAGACCTGCTTCATGCGTATCGTCTTTTCGTTGTATCAATTTTGCACCACAATCATCGCATATACCTTCCTTTTTCGGCGGCATAAAGATTGTATTGAAAATTGCACCACAATCGTTACACATTCTTCTAGCTGTCAAGCGAGACAAAACCAAATCATCAGAAACTGAGATATAAATCACACGGTCAAGCTCCACCATAGCACCTAGCTTATCTGCTTGTGCAATCGTACGTGGGAACCCATCTAAGATAAAACCATTTTTGCAGTCGTCTTCAGCCAAACGATTTTTTGTGATTTGTACAATCAAATCGTCTGAAACCAATCCGCCAACATCTAAAATGTATTTCACTTCCAAGCCAATCTCTGTTTTATTTGCCACTTCATCTCTCAAAATATTTCCTGTTGATATATGCGGAATATTAAATTCTGTAACCAATCGAGCCGCTTGCGTGCCTTTTCCACTTCCTGCTACACCAACCAAAGCCAATCGCATCATAAAAATCCCATCCTTTCTTTCAAAATCTTACCTTCATATTGTAATTTTTTTTAAAAGAATCCATCATTATATAATACAAATTGCAGTGGAATTACGATAATTTTTTCAAAAGCTCCATAATTGATGCTTTCAATTCCGCAACTTCCATAGTGCCGTCAATTTCAAAGAGCATATCACGTTCTTTGTAGTAGTCTAACAATGGATCAATTTGCTTGTGGAACGTTTTTAATCTTGCAAGACCTGCTTCTTTCGTATCATCTTTCCTTTGCGTCAATGCTCCGCCACATTTGTCACAAACACCTTCTACCTTTGGTGGTAAAAATAATTTGTTGAATGTGGCAGCACATTTAGAACACGTTTGTCTTGCTGTAATACGAGATAGAATCAAGTCATCAGGTGTTGAAATATAGACGACACAATCAAGTTCGACCATTTTGGCAAGTTTATCTGCCTGTACAATGGTACGTGGGAATCCATCGAGTATAAAACCATCTTCGCAGTCAGGTAGAGCCAAGCGATGTTGGATGATTTCGATCATCAACTCGTCTGATGCCAATTGACCTGCTGACAAAATATCTTTTACTTCTCTGCCGATTTCCGTGTCATCTGCAATTTCTTTTCGCAAAATATCTCCTGTTGAGATATGTGGAATATGATACTCTTTTACCAGTCGAGATGCTTGTGTGCCTTTTCCTGAAGCAGGGGCACCCATCAAAGCCAATCGTATCATAACTCTTCACTCCCCTCTCTTCTCATTTACTCAAAACCAGTGTGTCATTCACTTAAGAAACCTTTGTAATGACGCATTAATAGTTGACTTTCCAAAGCTTTTACGATATCAAGTGCCACACCAACCACGATGATTAGCGTTGTACCACCAATACCAATATCGACTTTGAATATCCATTGCATACAAATTGGAATGAATGCCAACAAAGCGTAACTGATTGCACCTACCAAAGTGATGCGATTTACCGTTCTTGCGATATAATTGCTTGTTGGTTGACCTGGACGAATCCCAGGAATGAAACCGCCACTTTTTTTCATATTCATTGCAATTTCGTTTGGATTGATTACAATAGAAGTATAAAAATAAGTGAAGAAAATAATCAAAACGATATATAGTCCCGCACCGATTGGGTGGTTCAAATCAAGAATTTCCAAGAATTTCGTGAAACCTTCACTTTTATTTGGAATGAATCCACCAATTTGAATTGGAAATTGCAATAATGAAATTGCAAAGATGATAGAAATTACACCAGCCGAATTGACCTTAATTGGCATATTCGTTGCACGACCACCGGGAGCGAGTTGCTTTCTTCCTGCCATTTTCGTTGAGTATTGTACAGGCAATCTTCTCTCACCTGTATTGACACAAACGATAAATGCAAGGACTGCAATCAAAATCAAAACGATTGCGATATTTTGTGCAAACCCCGCAAAGCCCGTGCCTTGTGCAGTGTAGTATGCATTGACGATTGTGCTTGGCAGTACAGAAACGATATTGATGAAGATGACCATAGAAGAGCCATTCCCAATACCTTTTTCAGTAATTTGTTCTGCTAACCACATTACAAACATAGAGCCTGTCACAAGTGCAACGATTGCTGTGCCATAAATGAAAGCATTATGCACCAAAAACATAGTTTGGTACGTATAGACCATACCAGCACTTTGGATAATCGCCAAAATTGCTGTCAAGTAACGGCTATATTTTTGTAACACTTTACGGCCTTCAGGACCTTCTTTTGAGAGTTGCTCAAATTTAGGAATTGCAATGTTTAAGAGTTGCATGATGATTGATGCCGTAATGTATGGACCAATCCCCAGAGCGAAAATAGACCAAGTCGAGTTGGCTCCACCAGTGATCATACTGTAGAGAGTACCCGTACCTGTTGATGCCGCTCTTGCTGCAATCAAGCCTGCAATATCAATTCCTGGCAGTGCAATTTGTGTACCAATTCTAATAATTAAAAAAATCATTAAGGTGTACAGAATTTTCGTCCGAATTTCTTTTGTTTTCCACGAATTTACAAAAATTCTAAACAATTAAATCACCTCTGCTTTTCCACCAGCAGCTTCAATCTTTTCGATAGCAGTTTTGCTAAACTGATTTACTTGAATTGTAAGCTTTCTTTCCAACTCCCCATTTCCAAGGAGTTTTACACCATCTCTAGGGTTACTGATAAGCCCTACTGCTTTCAATGCTTCGATGTCAACGACTGCACCATTTTCAAATACGTTCAACATATTTACGTTGATGGCAACAATACGTTTGCTATTTCTACAAGTGAAGCCTCTTTTGGGGAGTCTTCTGTATAAAGGCATTTGTCCACCCTCGAAACCACTTTTACCGCCAGAGCCTGCACGTTGGCCTTGACCTTTGTGACCTCTACCAGCTGTTTTTCCGTTACCTGAACCATGACCTCTACCACGTCTCCACGCTTTTACTTTAGAGCCATCTGCAGATTTCAATTCATTTAAGTTCATGCTTGCACCTCCTTTAAAATTAGATTTCTTCAACTTTCAAAAGATGGCAAACTTGGTGAATCATACCTCTAATTGCCACGTTATCTTGTTGAATTACACTGCTATTTGTTTTTCTCAAGCCCAATGCTTGGACTGTTTTTTTATGTTTCGGAATTGCTCCGATTGTTGATTTCACTAATGTGATTTTTAATTCAGCCACTGTCAATTCCTCCTTAACCTAAGAGTTCTTCTACAGAAATGCCACGAAGTTTTGCCACTTTTTCAGGTGTTGTCACACGTGAGAGACCTTCAATCGTTGCACTTACAACGTTACGTTTGTTGTTTGAGCCCTGAGATTTTGTTCTAATATTTCTAATACCTGCGAGTTCTAGGACTGCACGAGCAGGACCACCAGCGATGACGCCAGTACCTTCTGCAGCTGGCATAAGGAGTACTCTTGCACTACCGTATGCACCTGTTGTACCGTGGAAAATACTATCCACATCATTTCTTTCGATTTTGATGATATTTTTGATTGCTGCTTCTTTGCCTTTGCGAATTGCATCAGGGATTTCAGCCGCTTTGCCCATACCGCACCCGATATGACCGTTACCGTCGCCAACAACTACAAGGGCAGCGAAACGCATTGTACGACCACCTTTTACTACTTTTGTGACACGGTTAATCGTTACGACTTTATCTTTCAAATCCATATTACTTGTATCGATTCTTTTCATCTAAGGTTTTCCTCCTTTGCTTAGAATTTTAAACCAGCTTCTCTAGCTGCATCTGCGAGTGCTTGCACTTTACCGTGGTAAATGTAACCGCCTCTATCGAATACAACTTCAGTGATGCCTTTTTCTACTGCTCTTTTTCCGACCATTTCGCCAACAAGAGTTGCTGCCGCTACAGTGGAAGTGTGTTCTGTTTTGCTTGCGATATCTGATTCAACTGTTGACGCTTGCACGATTGTTTTTTGTGCCACGTCATCAATAATTTGTGCATACATATGTTTATTGGATCTAAACACAGCGAGTCTTGGGCGTTGTGCAGTTCCATTCACATGATTACGGATTCTGTAGTGTCTTTTGACACGAGCCGCCGCACGAGATGGCTTATTAATCATAGTATTTTTCACTCCGTTTCTACATGGGTGTGTCAAATCATAGAAAAGGATGCTTCCTTAATTGATTCAACATACCCTCAGTTCGTCATTTTCCGATATAAACAATTTCTAAAATAGCATAGCATAAAAATTCTAAAATTATTTCTTACCGGTCTTACCAACTTTACGTCTGATTCTTTCATCAGCATATTTGATACCTTTGCCTTTGTAAGGTTCAGGTGGACGTTTCGTTCTAATTTCAGCTGCATATTGACCAACTTTTTCTTTGTCGATCCCTTTGACAGTGATTTTATTTGTCCCTTCAACTACACTTTCCACACCCGCTGGATCTTCCATTTCAACTGGATGAGAGTAGCCCAAAGTCAAATTCAATTTTTTGCCTTGTTTTGCAACTCTGTAACCAACACCGTTGACTTCAAGGACTTTTTCATAGCCATTTGTTACACCAACGACCATGTTGTTGATTAATGTTCTTGTCAAACCGTGAAGTGATTTATGTTTTTTCAATTCACTTGGTCTGTCTACGGTAATGACACCGTCTTTCATTGCGATATTCATGTCTTCGGAAAGCTTTCTTTCAAGCGTTCCTTTTGGACCTTTTACAGTAATGTGGTTGTCTTTTGTCAATTTGACATCAACGCCCGCTGGTACTGTAATTGGCAATCTACCAATTCTTGACACGTTCTGCACCTCCTAAAAATGTTATAAGAAAAATTCTAATTCAAAAGATAAATCTAAAGACCTTGGGGCTTTGCCCCAAACCCCACCAGCTTTTGAAAAAGCCGGCTCAAAACTTTATTTTAGCTCACTCAAGTATGTGAAAGCATCTATAAATATTTTAAATCAGGATTCATATGAGACCTTAAAATCTTTTCAAGTTAAATTATATTACCATACGAAAGCGATAACTTCGCCGCCAGTACCTTTTTTTCTTGCTTCTTTGTCTGTCATCAAACCTTGGCTTGTCGAGATAATTGCAATTCCCAAACCTCCCAAAACCTTAGGTAAATCTTCTTTTCCTGCAAAGACTCTAAGTCCTGGTTTTGAAATTCTTTTGATACCAGTGATGACTTTTACATCTTTTGTTTCGCCATATTTCAAAGTCACACGCATAGAAGATTTCACTCCATCTTCCATTACTTCATAACCATTGATATAGCCTTCTTTTGTAAGAATATCTGCGATTGCTTTCTTCATGTTTGAAGAAGGAACATCTACAGTAGTATGTTTTGCAGTATTGCCATTTCTAATTCTTGTAAGCATATCTGCAATAGGATCGCTCATAGACATATCGTAATTCCTCCTTTGCTTTTACCAACTTGCTTTCTTCACTCCAGGAATTTGACCTTTGTAAGCCAATTCACGGAAGCAAATACGACAAATTCCATATTTTTTCAAAACAGAGTGAGGTCTACCACAAACTCTGCATCTTGTGTAAGCTCTTGTAGAGAATTTAGGTTCTCTTTGTTGCTTTACTTTCATCGCTTTTTTTGCCATTAATGTTTTCCTCCCTCGAATTATTTTGCAAATGGCATATTGAATAATCTCAATAATTCTCTTGCTTCTTCGTCAGTTTTTGCTGTAGTAACAAAAACAATATCCATACCTCTGATTTTGTCTACTTTATCGTATTGAATTTCAGGGAAAATCAATTGTTCTTTGATACCGAGTGTATAATTTCCTCTACCATCGAAACTGTTTGGTTTTACACCACGGAAGTCACGTACACGAGGAAGTGCGATGTTGATCAAACGATCTGCAAATTCGTACATTCTTTTTCCACGGAGCGTTGTTTTACAACCAATGCTCACACCTTCACGAAGTTTGAATGCTGCAATTGATTTTTTCGCTTTTGTGATAATTGGTTTTTGACCAACGATGATTGTCATATCACGCACTGCACCGTCCAACACTTTCGCATTTTCTTTCGCTTCGCCGACACCCATATTCACGATAATTTTTTCAATTTTTGGCACAGCCATTTTATTTGTATATGAAAATTTCTTCATCATTTCTGGAACAACTTCTGCATCATAAAATTCTCTTAATCTGTTCATGTTTAACCTCCTTTCCTAGAATTAGTCAACTGCTTCGCCTGTTTTTTTAGCGATTCTGACTTTTTTACCATCTTTGATTGCACTACCGAGTCTTGTTGCTTTGCCATTATGCAAGTACATTACATTAGACGCATCGATTGTGCCTTCTCTTTTCATGATTCCGCCTGCTTGGTTCATTGGAGATGGTTTCATGTGTTTTGATACCATGTTGACACCTTCAACGATAAGGCGGTTTGTTTTTCTATTTACGTGAAGGATTTTACCTTCTTTGCCTTTGTCTTTTCCTGTCATAACGATGACTTTGTCACCTGTTTTTAACTTCGTATTCGCCACGATGCATACCTCCTTATAGTACTTCTGGTGCCAAAGAAAGAATTTTCATGAATTGTTTTTCACGAAGTTCTCTAGCAACAGGTCCAAAAATACGAGTACCTCTAGGGTTTTTATCTTCTTTGATGATTACGGCAGCATTTTCGTCGAATCTGATATAGCTTCCATCAGGTCTACCGATAGAGTGTACAGTTCTTACGATTACCGCTCTTACCACATCACCTTTTTTTACAACACCGCCGGGTGTTGCGTCTTTAACAGCAGCAACGATTACATCGCCAACACCACCGTAACGTCTTGTCGAACCGCCCAAGACTCTAATACAAAGGATTTCTTTCGCTCCTGAATTATCTGCTACTTTCAATCTGGTTTCTTGTTGAATCATTGATATACTCCTCCTCTCTTACGCAGGATTATTTTGCTTTTTCGATCACGTTTACAAGTCTCCATCTCTTATCTTTAGAGATTGGTCTTGTTTCCATGACTTTTACACGGTCACCGATTCCACATTCATTGTTTTCATCGTGTGCTTTCAATTTGTAAGTTCTGTTCATGATTTTACCGTATAAAGGATGTTTTACTTTATCTTCTACAGCAACAACGATTGTTTTATCCATTTTGTCGCTGACAACTTTACCGATTCTTGTTTTACGAAGATTTCTTTTTTCCACGTTGCGTCCTCCTTCCATAAGTCCTGTGATTATTCAGCATTTTTTTGAAGTTTCGTCATCACAGTTTGGATTCTTGCGATATTTTTACGAACTTCTTTGATTCTTGCTGTGTTGTCTAGTTGATTTGTAGCATTTTGGAATCTCAAATTAAACAATTCTTTTTTTGCACTCACAAGATCTTTTTCTAAATCAGACGCAGATTTAACCATCAATTCCTTCATTAATTTATTTGTTTTCATTGCTGATCACCTGCCATTTCTGCTGCCTCTGCTTTGGAAACAATCTTACATTTGATAGGAAGTTTGTGTACCGCAAGACGCAACGCCTCTCTAGCCATTTCTTCAGAAACGCCACCGATTTCAAACATAACTCTACCTGGTTTTACAACTGCTACCCAATATTCAGGAGCACCTTTACCAGAACCCATACGAGTACCGATAGGTTTTGCTGATACCGGTTTGTCTGGGAATACTTTGATCCAAACGTCCCCACCCCTTTTGATGTATCTAGTCATCGCAATACGGGCTGCTTCGATTTGGTTAGCTGTAATCCATGTAGGTTCCATTGCCATGATACCATATTCACCATAAGTGACTTTATTACCACGTCTTGCACGGCCTTTCATAGATCCTCTTTGTTGTTTACGATATTTTACTCTTTTAGGCATTAACATGATTACTTAATACCTCCTTCTTTTTTCGTTGCTTTTGCAGGAAGAACTTCTCCTTTGTAGATCCAAACTTTGACACCTAATTTTCCATAAGTTGTATCTGCTTCTGCAAAACCATAATCAATATCTGCTCTTAATGTTTGTAGAGGGATTGTACCTTCGTGATAGCTTTCAGTACGAGCCATATCTGCTCCACCCAAACGACCACTAACAGCTGTTTTGATCCCTTTTGCTCCGAATTTCATTGTTCTACCCATTGCTTGTTTCATTGCTCTACGGAAAGTTACACGTTCTTCCAAGTCCAAAGCAATTTTTTCAGCAACCAATTGCGCATTCAATTCAGGTTTTCTGATTTCTTCAATATTGACATTCACTTTGTGTTCTGTCATTTTTTGAATTTGGCCTTTGAGTTCTTCGATCGCTTGGCCATTTTTACCAATTACAATACCAGGTTTTGCAGTATGCACAGTGATTTTCACACGGCCAGCAGTTCTTTCGATGCCGATTTTAGCAATGCCTGAATCGTATAATTTTTTCTTGATGAATTTTCTGATTTTCACGTCTTCGATCAAGTAATCAGCGAATTTATCTTTACCAGCATACCATTTGGTATCCCAATCTTTGATAATTCCGACTCTCAATCCGTGCGGATTTACTTTTTGTCCCATTGGTTTACCTCCTTATCTTTCATTGAGAATAATGGAAATGTGGCAAGATCTTTTCAAGATTCTATACGCTCTGCCTTGTGCTCTTGGACGAATTCTTTTCATCGTTGGTCCTTGTTCTGCACGCACTTCTTCCACATATAATTTGTTTACATCTAACCCTAAGTTATTTTCAGCGTTAGCTACTGCGGATTTCAAAACTTTCGCAATGATATCAGCTGCATATCTTGGAGAGTAATTGAGCAACGCTGCTGCAGTTGTTACATCTTGACCTTTAATTTGGTCTAAAACGATTTTCCCTTTTGTTGCAGGGATTCCAACGTATTTTGCAGTTGCGTGTGGTCTAGTTTCTCTTTGTTCTTTATTTCTATCTCTTTTTATCTGGCTTCTATGACCCTTTGCCATGAATGAAACCTCCTTTCCTTAACAGACGCTTAGCGAACTCTTGATTTTTTTTCTGCATCTTTGCCGTGACCTCTGTAAGTTCTTGTCAAAGCAAACTCGCCTAATTTGTGTCCTACCATATCTTCAGTAACGAATACAGGTACGTGTTTTCTACCATCATACACAGCGATTGTGTGACCGATCATATCTGGGAAAATAGTGGAACGACGTGACCAAGTTTTAATCACATTTTTTTCACCAGCTGCGTTCATTGCATCGATTTTTTTCAATAAATGATCATCAGCGAAAGGTCCTTTTTTGAGTGATCTGCTCATGCGATATCCTCCTTATATTTATTATTTACTAAAACGTTGATTTTGATTTGAAAGCATATAGCCCTGTCAAAATCAACCTTTTCTCTTACGCACAATATATTTGTTTGAGTGTTTGTGTTTTTTTCTTGTTTTGTAACCCATAGCTGGTTTACCCCAAGGTGTCATAGGTGATGGACGACCAATTGGAGCTCTACCTTCCCCACCACCGTGAGGGTGATCGTTCGGATTCATTACAGAACCACGGACTGTAGGACGGATACCCATATGACGTTTTCTACCTGCTTTACCGATGTGGATCAATTCGTGGTCAGCATTACCTACTTGACCAATTGTTGCTCTACATTCGATAGGCAAAAGTCTCATTTCGCCTGAAGGCAATTTTACAGTTGCGTATTTACCTTCTTTTGCCATAAGTTGAGCCACATTCCCAGCAGAACGAACAAGCTGTCCACCTTTGCCAGGTTTCATTTCGATATTGTGAATGCTCGCACCTACAGGCATTTTGCTCATTGGCAAAGTGTTACCGATTTTGATTTCGGCATCAGGTCCATTCATTACTTGTTCTCCAACTTTCAAACCAACTGGAGCCAAGATATAAGATTTTTGACCATCCATATATGCAATCAAAGCGATGTTTGCAGTTCTGTTTGGATCGTATTCGATCGCTTTTACATATGCAGGAACACCATCTTTATTTCTTTTGAAATCAACCAATCTGTATTTGATTTTCGCTCCGCCACCACGATGACGAACTGTTAATTTCCCTTGATTATTTCTCCCTGAATGTTTCTTAAGATGTACCACCAAAGATTTTTCTGGAGTTTTTTTCGTAATTTCGTCAAAAGCAGACACAGTCATATGTCTTCTCGATGGGGTATATGGTTTATATCTTTTAATTGCCATCTTTGTTCCACTCCTTTCGAGTTTTTTATTTGCTTATTTTTGATTTGCTTTTATTAACACGTTTCCGTGTGTTTCATTTTTTTCGATTCCTTAGAATGAATATTACATTCCTTGGAAGATTTCGATGTCGCTACTTGAGTCAAGTAAAGTCACAACAGCTTTTTTGTATTTCGCAGTTTTACCGTAAATCGCACCACGTCTTTTCGGTTTCCCATTGTAGTTCATTGTATTTACAGTCAAGACTTTTGCACCAGTAAACATTTTTTCCACAGCGTCTTTGATTTGTTTTTTAGTCGCTTCTGGGTGAACAATGAAAGTATATTTTTTATCTTCCAAAACTTCCATACTTTGTTCAGTAATTACAGGTTTCAAGATGACATCATAATATTTTAAATCAGCCATTATGCGTACACCTCCTCGATTTTTGCAATCGCTTCTTTTGTAACAACCAAAGTGTTATATTTCAAAATATCGTATACATTGATTGTGTTTGGAGAAGCAGTTTTCACGTCAGGAATATTTCTTGTTGAAAGCATTACATTTTTGTTAACACCATCCATAACGATTAACGCTTTGCCACATTTGATGTTTTCCAATACTTTCGCCATTTCTTTTGTTTTTACTTCGCCAAGGCTAAGTTCATCAAGCACGATGATTTGACCATCTTTTACTTTTGTAGAAAGAGCTGAAAGCAATGCCAATCTTTTTACTTTTTTATTCAATTTGAAAGAGTAGTCACGAGGTTTTGGTGCGAACACAACGCCACCACCGACCCATTGTGGGGAACGGATAGAACCTTGTCTTGCACGACCAGTTCCTTTTTGACGCCAAGGTTTTCTACCACCACCACGTACTTCTGCACGAGTTTTAGTGCTTTGAGTTCCTTGTCTTTGGTTTGCCAAGTATTGAACAACTGCCATATGCAATACATGTTCATTGACTTCTACTCCAAAGATTGCATCGTTTAAGTCCATTTTGCCTACTTCTTTACCGCTCATATTCATAACTGCAACATTTGCCATAATTAAAATCCTCCTTTCATTAAATTTATTATGCCTTAGTTTTCACGCTATCTTTAATCATAAGAATTGCACCTTTAGGTCCAGGCACTGCACCTTTAATTAAGATCAAGTTTTTGTCTGCATCTGTACGAACCACTTCAAGATTTTGAATTGTGATTTTCACCGCACCCATGTGTCCAGGCATTTTTTTACCTTTTCTTACACGGCTAGGTGTTGCAGATGTTCCCATAGAACCAACAACACGGTGAGATTTAGAACCGTGACCCATTGGTCCTCTTGAAGCGTTGTATCTTTTGATTGTAGATTGGAATCCTTTACCTTTAGAAATCCCTGAAGCGTCTACTCTTTCGCCTGCTGCAAAGATGTCAACTTTGATTTCATCTTTTACTTCATAAGTAGAGATGTCTTCTAATTTGAATTCTTTTACATATTTTTTAATCACAACGCCAGCTTTATCAAAGTGACCTTTTTTTGGTTTGTTGGTTTGTTTTTCTTTTGCATCCATAAAACCAATTTGAATTGCATCATAACCGTCATTGTCCACAGTTTTCTTTTGCACAACCACACATGGGCCAGCTTCAAGTACAGTTACAGGTACGAGTGTTCCAGTTTCTGTAAAAACTTGTGTCATGCCGATTTTTTTCGCCATAATCGCTTTTTTCATACGAACCTCCTAATTTTTCTACAGCGGATTGCCCTTGCAATTACTTCACTTGCTTGGGGAATCATACTAGATTCATATAAGAGTGAGTGTTTTTCAACATATTTCCTTATATAAACCAAGTTTCGGATTTTGTACTTTACATTCAATCTATCATTTCACGAAGTCGGTGTTGCGTCCTAATCTTGAAATCATACAGATTGAGTTTTGTATTGAATTTCTTATTTCATTACTTTAAGAGTAATGTCTACACCAGCTGGTAAGTCCAAACGACTCAACGCATCAGCAGTTTTTGGTGTAGGGTTCAAAATATCAATCAATCTTTTGTGTGTTCTCATTTCGAACTGCTCTCTCGAGTCTTTGTACTTATGCACAGCTCTGATGATTGTTACCACTTCTTTTTTAGTTGGAAGTGGAATAGGTCCACTAATTTGTGCCCCTGTTTTCTTCGCAGTTTCGATGATTTGCACCGCTGATTGGTCGATCAACTTGTGATCGTACGCTTTTAGACTGATTCTCATTTTTTGATTTGCCATAAAAAAAGTCCCCTCCTTTTCGCACTTTTTAATTTCAGTACGACAAGTGGTGACTGCACACACATCCGGGTGTATCTCGCAACATAAGACACATTGAGTCCCATACACATACCTATACACAGATAAATACACATACAAGACAGATTTCCCAATATTCAGTACAGTGACCTTGTCGCCCGGTTTCTTGAACTGGACATCGCTCCGTAAAAAACCCATATACATTACGTAGTATATCAGCAACCTTTACTTCATCGCTCTATGTCACAACAAGATTATTATATAACAGATTCTGCCTCATTGCAAGTGTTTTTTCTTAAGTTTTTATTAATATTATAATTACTTTTTTCTTACGGTTTTGGTGGTGGATTTGCGTTGAAGAAGTGGCAGTCTTTATGCTATTAGTGTAACGACTATCCATCAACATATCAAATCTATCATATTGCTCCCAAAATAAAGTAGAGCATATGTACGTGGGCGACCAAAGATACGCCCCTACAGATTGATATTTCAGACTTTTTGTAGGGGCGACTTGTAGTCGCCCGCTCTCGATAAAACGATAATTTTAGCAATATCTAATTGATACCACAATACATGATATCGAATATACCCCATACCATAAAAACCATTACAGTTGGGTAACCGCCTGTAATGGTTTTTTGTATTTTGAAACTCATTCTTCCCTTTGACATTCTTTACACTTTCCGTAAAAAATCAGCTGTTCTCTCTCCACTGCAAAGCCCAACTCATTTGGAATTTTCCGATCCAATCCTTGCAATTCTTCCAAAAACAAGTCATACACCGTACCACAAGTACGACAAACCATATGTGGATGCGTATCGACATTGGCATCGTATCGGCATCGCCCTTGCCCGACGTTGAGTTCGTGTACCAAATCCAAAGACTTGAAGAAGTCGAGCGTTTTATAAATCGTCGCCACACTGATGGTCGGATTCGTTTCCTCCAAGGATTTATATATCGTTTCGGCATCTGGGTGTTCTTCTGTATTCAGCAACATATTATATACCGCTACTCTTTGTGGCGTCACCTTTA
>JAWXUZ010000142.1:0-4839 GCA_044425835.1 Bacillota bacterium
ACACGTACCGTCAAAATTATCGGGCGGTCAAAAACAACGCATTGCCATAGCTGGTGTGTTGGCAATGAAGCCGAAGTGCATCATACTCGATGAGCCGACGGCAATGCTTGATCCTGTGGGCAGAAAAGAAGTCATGAAGACGGTACACCGCTTGAATAAAGAAGAAAATATCACCATCATACTCATTACACATTACATGGAAGAGGCGGTGCAAGGCGATCGCATTTACGTCATTCATGATGGTGATGTCGTCATGGAAGGCACACCAAAAACGATTTTCCAAGAAGTCGATCAGCTGAAATCACTCGACCTCGATGTGCCACAAGTCACAGAACTCTCGTATTTGTTACGCAAAAAAGGACTCGATTTGCCACCCGATGTCCTTACAATAGAAGAAATGGTAGGTGCATTATGTCAATTACAATCAAAGACCTAACGCATATTTACAATGCCAACACGACGTTTGAGCGGATGGCACTCAAAAATGTATCTCTTGAGATTGCAACAGGCGAATTCATCGGCTTGATTGGGCATACAGGTTCTGGGAAATCGACCTTGATTCAACATTTAAATGGCACGCTTTCCCCACTTTCTGGTACCATTATGATTGATGGCGAAAACATTCATAAAGACAAGCAAACACTGAGAAACACAAGGAAAAAAGTCGGACTTGCCTTTCAATATCCTGAACACCAACTCTTTGAGATGACCGTCTATGATGATGTGGCATTTGGTCCTAAAAATTTACATCTATCAGAAGAGGAAATCAAAAAAAATACGACATGGGCCTTGGATTTGGTAGGCATTTCAAGTGAGTTATATGAAAAATCTCCCTTTGAGCTTTCGGGCGGACAAAAAAGACGTGTTGCCATTGCCGGTGTTTTGGCGATGAAACCGAGTGTCCTCGTACTAGATGAACCGACGGCAGGGCTTGACCCAAGAGGGCGAGATGAAATTTTACAAGCCATAGACAATTTGCATAAAACGAGCGGATTGACGGTCATTTTAGTCAGTCACAGTATGGAAGATGTGGCAAAACTTGCCAGTCGCATTGTCGTTATGCATAGCGGAGCAGTCGCCATGACAGGCACACCGCAAGAAGTCTTTCTGCGTGTGGAAGAACTCGAAAAAATTGGACTTTCTGCACCACAAATCACGTATGTATTCAAAGAACTAAAAGCAAAAGGACTCGACGTGCCAACCGATGTGTATACTGTTTCATATGCTGAAAAAGTGTTGGCTGAATTGTTCAAATTAAACTAAATTTATAGAAAAAAAGAATGGGTGAAACCAATGATTCGAGACATCACGATAGGGCAATACTATCCAACTACATCTAAAATTCATACGCTCGATGCAAGGCTGAAGCTCGTTGCAACTTTTCTCTTTATATTTTCCATATTTATGGTGCATAGTTTCACGGGGTATTTTTATATTGTACTCTCTTTGGGGCTTGTCATTTTGCAGTCGAAGGTGCCACTGAAATATATGTTAAAAGGCATCAAAAGTATCATGGTCATCATTGTGTTTACTGCAATTTTAAATATTTTTATGTACCATGGCGAGACGATACTGTTCCAGTTTTCTTTCGTTACAATCACACTCGAAGGGCTTATCATGGCATTTAAAATGTGCTTTCGTTTGATTATTTTGATTATCGGCTCGTCCGTCCTCACTTTGACGACAACGCCAATCCAACTGACAGATGGCATTGAATATTTGCTAAGACCCTTAAAACCAATCGGTGTGCCAGCACATGAAATTGCAATGATGATGACAATTGCGTTGCGATTCATTCCGACACTACTCGATGAGACAGATAAAATCATGAAAGCACAACAAGCCCGAGGGGCTGATTTTGAATCAGGCGGTCTCATGGAGCGTGCAAAGAGTTTGATTCCCATACTTGTCCCACTGTTCATTTCGGCATTTCGCCGTGCAGAGGAACTTGCGATGGCGATGGAGGCTCGTTGTTACCATGGCGACAGCGGACGCACACGCATGAAGCCGATGCAATTTCAAAAACTCGACTACATTGGGATTTTTATATTGGTTTGTTACACCGTAGGCATTTTTGCACTACGATATTTAGAAGTAATATATACTTTGATTTAAGGTAACTATTCGCTACCCTAATAAATATGTTGAAAGATTCAGTTTCGGAAGTTTTTCGGCACGCTAACGTCTGTAAAAATAAAAGTTTTACTCCATTTTTTTCAAAAAATGGCAGGTGTGGACAGCGTCCACGGTCTTAAAAAAATAAGGTTCTGAACAGTTACGATTTAAGAAAGGAGGTTTCACTTTGGAATATGCAATGCGAAAATTAGCAGAAGATAAATTGATTATATTGTATTTGGTGCAAAAAATGGGCATCTCTCTTTCCAATAGTGAAATTTGCCAATTTTTATTGACGAAAGAGTATATCGATTACTTCACTGCACAAGAATACCTTGCAGAACTCGTCGAGGCATTCTGGCTAGAGAAGGCGAAAGAACGCAACCACACCCGATACGTTTTGACAGAAGATGGCGAAGATGTCATCAACTATTTTGAACATCACATTCCGACTTCAATTAAGGAAGAAATTACGACGTATGCCAACGAAAACAACAAACGTATCAGAGCAGAATACGCTGTGACGGCACATTATTTTCCGGAATCGAATGGAGATTTTCTCGTCAAGTGTAGTTTGTGTGATGACAACGGGGGCATCTTGATGGAAATTTCAGCAGCTGTCGTTTCGAGAGAACAAGCACAACAAGCATGTAAAAATTGGCGGAAAAATGTCTCGACTTTGTATGGTTCATTTTTGACGACACTCGTCAGCAGTGAGTCAAAGCAAAAGCAATCGGAAGAAACTGCAAAAAAAAAACATTGAGATAATTTTGACGAATTTCACAAAAACTATAGAAATTTCTGATGGTTTGTGTTATACTATTTGTGGTTCTACTAAATATGATTACTCCCACAATTAAATGTTTCCTAAAATAAAGTGGATGGCATGTAAGCGGGCGACCAAAGGTACGCCCCCCTACATATTGATAGTTTAGGCTTTTGTAGGAAGAACTGACCCTGTGGTCGCCCGCTCTCGATGAAACAATAATTTTGGCAATATTTAGTTGGTATCTCAATACTAAGCGTTCAAATAAACGATTTTTTGGATTACGAGTAGGACAATAATAAAAAAGAATTATAATCAATATGAATAGGAAAATTCATAAAATGGAGGTAAAGCTATGGTAAGAGCAATCGTAGGAGCAAATTGGGGCGACGAAGGAAAAGGGAAAATTACAGATCTCTGTGCAGAAAAAGCAGACATTGTCATTCGTTTTCAAGGAGGGAGCAACGCTGGGCATACCATCATCAACGAATTTGGTAAATTTGCATTGCACCAATTGCCATCAGGTATTTTCAATGAAAAAACAATGAATGTCATTGGAAACGGTGTGGCACTCAACGTGGAATATTTGATGGAAGAAATGGAAAGTGTAATCAAAGAAGGAGTATCCTTCAATTTGATGATTTCTGAACGGGCACAAGTCTTGCTACCGCATCATGTTTTACTCGATGTTTATGAAGAAGAGAGACTGGGCGACCGCAAATTTGGTTCGACCAAAAGTGGTATTGCTCCATTTTATGCGGATAAATATTCTAAAGTTGGTTTGCAAGTTTGGGAACTCTACGAAAAAGACCGCTTGCAAGATAAATTGAAACATATGTACGAAAAAATCAATATCCAATTCAAATACCTATATAATAAGGAAGAAATTGATTATATGGATGTATACAAAACGTTGTTGCGTTATGGAGAATTGATTGAAAAATACGTTGCAGATACGTCTTCTTACTTACGCAAGGCCATCAAAGAAGATAAAAATATTTTACTCGAAGGGCAACTTGGGGCATTGAAAGATACTGACCATGGCATCTATCCTTATGTGACAAGTTCATCAACTTTGGCAGGCTACGCAACTGTAGGAGCGGGCATTCCGCCGACGGCAATCAAAGAAATTATCGTCATAACAAAAGCGTATTCGAGTGCAGTTGGCGAAGGACCTTTCGTCAGTGAAATGTTTGGCGAGGAAGCAGAAGAACTTAGAAAACGTGGCGGAGATGCTGGTGAATATGGAGCGACAACAGGACGAGCAAGACGTGTTGGTCATTTTGACGCCGTTGCAACGAGATACGGAGCGGAAGTCCAAGGAGCAACGGAAATTTGCATGACTTGTCTTGATGTCTTGAGTTATCTCGATGAAATCAAAGTATGTACGGGCTATGAAGTGGACGGCGTTTTGCACAAAGAATTTTTGACGACAGAAGCGTTATACAAAGCGAAGCCAGTGTATGAAACGTTAAAAGGTTGGAATACTGATGTAAGAGGCATTACAGAGTATGACAAGTTGCCAAAAGAAGCAAAAGAGTACGTGGAATTTGTCGAAAAAGAATTGGGCATTCCAATTGCTATGGTGTCGAATGGTCCAAAAAGAAGTGAAATTTTATACAAAAAATAAAGGGAACTGTTGATTTTATTCTAGCAAAATATATTTTCGATTGATTTCCATAAAAATCCAAGGATCTATCCCAAAATTTGTGTAAACCTCTTAAATGGTGTAAAATAAAAGTGACCATTTAGGAGGTGTTTTTTATACCAAAATACAGAAAATAACCGGCTGTTTGCCAAATGTTGGGGTGGGATTGTTTTCAATCCCATCCTTTTGTAGTTGTAAGTAAAATAGAGTATTTCCTAGATTTTGTGTAAACTTAAAAATGATATAAAATAAAATGCTGAATGAGTGTCAAGGTGGCTTGGGTAAATCCAAACCACCTTATTTTACTATA
>JAWXUZ010000143.1:0-4821 GCA_044425835.1 Bacillota bacterium
TGACGAATGGGGAACATTCTTTTATCGTGGCAACGCATGGCAATACATCTCACATACACAATCATATCGTATTTAATAGCACCAATGTTGATTGCCAAAGTAAGTGGAAAGATGTCAAGCGTTCGGGGAAAGACGTTGCAAAACTGAGTGACTCATTGTGTTTGCAACATGGTCTTTCTGTAATTCGAGAGAAGAAAAAGAAAAAGGAATTTTCGTCATATGGTGCGTGGAAGAATGAAAATGCTCCAACTAAAAATTTGAGTTTGAGGGAGGAACTGCAACGAGATATTCAAGCGGTTTTGGAAAAACGACCGCAGTCGATGGAGAAATTTTTGGAAGAGATGCGTCTGATGGGTTACGAGGTCAAGATGGGGAAGCACCTTGCAGTTCGCCAAAAAGGAAAGAAGAATTTTATTCGGCTGAGGTCATTGCCAGAAATTTATTCGGAAGAAAATATCACAAATCAGATTTTAGGGAATCGAGATGTGACTGCTGACTTCGAGAAAAAATCAAATAGGGAAGTGTCAAAAATTCTTGATATGGAAAAAATTGTGGAGCAGGGCAAGGGTGTTGCCTACGAAAAATGGGCGAATAAACATAATCTTAGACAGCTTGCAAATACCATGAGTTACATTAATGAGAATGATTTGGCAGACTATGAATTACTGAAAGCGAAAGCTGATGGGGTGCGTGCAGAACGTGACAAAATGAAAAATGAGATTCAGCAGTGTGATGTGAGATTGAAAGAAATTCAAAAATTGCAAAAGGCAATCGGTGATTACAGCAGTACAAAAGAAATTTATGGAGCATATAAGCAGACAGGATTTTCTGAAAAATTCAAAAATGCCAATCTTGAAAAAATTGAAGTACATCGCAATGCCAAAAAAGTTTTTGACGAACATGAGGGACAATTTCCAAAAATGACGGAACTGATTCAAGAGTATGCTAGAGTAAATTCTCAAAAGCAGAAATTGTATAAGGAGTTGAAAGACTTCACGAATGAAAATCGAGAGGTGTTAGTGGCTCAAGAAAATATCGGAGAGTTGTTTTTCAAGGAGCAGGAGCAAGAACGCAAAGAGGAAGAAATTCAAAAAGCAAGGAAGAAAAAGCAGTCGCAAGATAGATAGATTTTGAAAATTGGAGTTGGAAATTGAGAGAGTGAATTTTTATTTTTGCAAAAAAGAGATGTTGTAACTGGCACTGGATATTTTCACTTTCTCAAATTTTGGAGTTGTATATTTTTTCATTGAATCAGTTTTTGGTTTTTGGTGAACGTAGTGAGGTACAGCAATTTGGGACGGAGTGCCAAATTTTAAAATTCGGCTTGCCACGAATTTAGGGGGTTTGGGGGCGGTAGCCACCAACAAGTAGAGGGTTAGGCTTGCCTAAGCCCCTGCTTGCAAAGTTTTTATGTGTCATGCCAAAATTTGATTTTTGATGTTTTTTTGGAAAAACGAGAAATTCGCAAAAAAGTGTGTTTTTAGAAAAAGTGAAAAAATGGAGTTGTAACACGATGAGCAAAATTGAGGGGAAATTAAAAAGCGGTTGCAATGGGAGAATGAAAAAAATCTGCTTGTGATTTGTTGGAGTGTGTGATATACTTAGGGAAATGAAAGTTGTGCAAAGGTAGATAGCTTGTGAGTGAAATTTATATAATAGGAGTGATAAGAAAAATGAAAAAGAATAAAACTGCTATGCTATATTTCATAGCATCAATAGCGTATTTTATCGGTGCAACAATCAATTTTTTTAACTCTAGCCTGAATCCGTGAAACTCAAATTTTATTTTTATGCGATAACCCTTATATATCAACAAATAAAAGAGTTTTTTGCTTGATTTTTAGAACACCCAATGGGTGAAGAAAAAAAATTCATTTTTTATGTGAAATTCGGCTTTAAATACGCTATAGTAGCAACTTTAAATTTTTGAACTGCACGGATTCAGGTCTAGTAGTGGTATGGGCTCAATGAGTCTTATTCTCGGTGTGACATTTTTATGTTTGGGCTTGGAAAATTCAAAAGTTAGTAAACATAACAATAAAAAGATGAAGAATAATTTAGCTATACTCTAGTTATGAGCATACCCTCACTATCTAAAATCCGCTTGTGATGTATCAGTGCATATGATATACTAAAGACACTAAAGGAGGTGGCAGAACTTGTCTGATAATTTTAAGCCTGACTCATCAATCAAAAAATTATTGAAAGAGATTAGCAAACCAGAACTACTAAAAATCATCAATGGACTGTTCGGCACGAGTTACCCTCTCGACACTCCAGTGCTTTTAGAAAACACGGAGCATTTTACAATCATTGGCGATGCAGACACAAGCAGTCGACGTGGCGACTTGACAGCAAAGTTAAATCCAGAAGCAATGCAAGATGAATTGCATGATGAAGTGTCAAGAAAAATACAAGCCAAAATTCAAAATGCAGAAACGACAAATAATGTGATTCTCGAAGTGCAAGCCAGCGAAGATTCCACGATGGGATTTCGTGTATTCGTCTACGCACTGAATGTTTCTGACAAACAGAAAAATAAAAATAATGAAGATGTGTATGTGTTTCCAAAAGGTGGCACGATTTATGCAGTAGAAAAGATGAAAGAAAAAAGCGGAGTCGATGAAGTGCATATGCAAATTGAAAATTTTCGAGTGGGTGAGAACAGGTACTCTGCCGATGAGGGCGACTTACTGACAGTGGAATTTCCATTTGTAAATATATTGGCAATGGAAATGAGTGACTTTGAAAATAGCGACTTGGAATTGCTCAAAGTGATTTATCCATATCGTTATAAACAAAAACCTGACTTGTTGCTAGACTTTGAAGTGTACCAAGAAATGATAGAAAAGATTGCAGAATTTTTCAAACGATTTGAGGGCAATGATAAAATTGTTGTCGGTGAATTGATTTCTAATCTGTTTAGAGATGTTTACGAGATTGCAAAAAAGGACGAGGAAAAATATGGAAAGGCGGTAGAGATTATGGCAACAGCTGAGAGAACGTATGCAGAGGTTTTGATGGCGGACGCTAGGTTTGAGGGAGAAAGAAATGAAAAAATTGAAACAGCAAGAAGAATGCTAAGTAAAGGAATGGATTTTGGAATAGTTGCTGATTGCACTGATTTAAGTATTGGGGAAGTGCAAGAGATTCAAAACGATATGATGTGATACAGATTCGGTATGAGAGGTTAGAGGGGTTATGAATGAAATTTATATTAGTCATAGGAGTTTGTTATGAAAGAAATCATATCAAAAAGTATCATATCAGCAAAAAACAATATGAATATCTATCGTGGCTGTACTCATGGTTGTATTTATTGTGATAGTCGCTCTGAGGTTTATGGGAAAACCTACACATTTGAAGATATAGAAGTTAAAATAAATGCTTTAGAGTTAATGGACAAGGAATTATCTAAAAAACGAAAAAAAGGTATGATTGTCACAGGTGCAATGACCGACCCATATATACCACTTGAAAAAGAGCTTATGCACACAAGAAAATCTCTTGAGTTAATAGAAAAACACGATTTTGGTATTGCAATTCTTACTAAATCAGATCTAATATTGCGTGATATTGACATCTTGAGGCATATAAATGAAAAAACAAAATGCGTTGTACAAATGTCACTTACAACTTATGATGAAGAACTTTGCAAAGTGTTAGAGCCTAATGTTTGTACTACAAAAAGACGATTTGAGGTTTTAAAAGAAATGCAAAAGGTAAATATTCCTACCGTTGTTTGGCTTACACCTATTTTGCCATTTATTAATGATAGTGAAGAAAATATTTTAGGAATACTTGAGTATTGCAAACAAGCAGGTGTAAAAGGAATTGTTACTTTTGGTATTGGAATGACGCTTCGTTTTGGAAATCGTGAGTATTATTACAAAAAATTAGATGAACTTTTCCCAAATATAAAGCGAGAATACATGAAAAAGTATGGCTCATCCTATGGGATTAAAAGTTCTAACAACGCAAAACTTTCAAGGCTTATTAAAAAATTCTGCAAAGATAATAATATGCTTTATGGTGAAAAAGAAGTTTTTCCTTATATTTGGGAGTTTGAACAAAAAAATGAGCAAATTTCCTTATTTGAATTATAGCGAGGGGTAATATGAAAAGATATACTATATCAGCAATCTTTAAAAGTGATATAAACAGAGTTTGGAATATTGTAACAGATAATACATTTTTCAAATGGAGAAGTGATTTAGAAGAAATCAAGGTAATAGATGATAATATTTTCGTTGAAATATCAAACGGTGGTTATAAAACAGAATTTGAAATTACAGATAAAGAGCCACTAAAATATTATTCATTTAAAATTAAAGGTCAAAATACGAGTGGGCAGTGGCATGGTAAATTTTCGGTATATCAAAATGGTACAAAGATTGAATTTACAGAAGAAATTACACCTAAAAATCCCATCATGAATTTGTTTTTAGGACTTTATATAAAAAAGCAACAATCCTTATATATTTCTGATTTAAGAAAAGCTTTAGGTGAATAAAATGAGCATACCCTCTCTACCAACGAAAGCCGTTACAGCTGGCAACAGCCTGTGATGGCTTTTTGCGTGCAAATTTTTAAACAAAACAAGATTTTAATCACCAAAACTCTACACTGAAACACCTTACAAATGCGATAAAATCAACGTTTTCTAAATTCGATTAAAAAACCCTTGACAAGTAGCATTGGGTGATACGATGTTAAAGATTAACTTTATGTCTACTCTATTTGTCGGTATTGATGTCAGTTCGAAATCCAACATGGTTTATGCTATGGATTTTCATCAAGAAAAGTATATTCAGTCAAACT
>JAWXUZ010000144.1:0-4795 GCA_044425835.1 Bacillota bacterium
ATGGGAAAACGTTTTTTATTCGCCCTGACAATGTCTATTTTCGAGCCATTATCAAGGCGGCTTGCTTTAAAATATCATTCTCCATTTGCAGTTGTTTATTTTCCTTGCGAAGACGAATCAATTCCTCCTCTTCTGGGCAACGATTTGTTTTTTGAATTCGACTGTGTATTTTTTTGCCATTAGTCATACCACTCCTTCTCCGTCTCTTTTTTCTATTATAACACACAGTTCGATTTTTTTCTGTACAATTTATTATAGCCTATCCATAGACTGAAATTTTTCTGTTGATTTCAGTTTTTTTGTTGTACCTAAAATCTATATCAAAATTAAAAAACCTGCAAAAAAGACTTGACTTTTCTTAGCAGGTTTTATTTTGAAATATGCGACACTTTATTATACAACTTACCAAGTTTTGCAGAAATTTAAAAAAAGCAAAGACCTTAGGACTCTGTTCCAAACCCTGCAAAAATACCTTTGAAAAAAATTGAGTAAAACTTTATTTTGGTTGCCCAGTATTGAGATAACAACTAAATATTGCCGAAATTATCGTTTTATCGAGAGCAGACAAGCACAAGGGCGGATTTTCCTACAAAAAGTCTGAAACATCAATATGTAGGGGCGTACCTTTGGTCGCCCGCTTACATGTCCTCCACCTTATTGGGAAAACATGTAACCATTCACTTAAATATCAATCACATTCTCTACTAAAATAGATTGAAGTACAGAAAAATTTGTGCTATAGTAATTATAATTCAAAAGAAAGGACTTGCTTATGAAAGAAATCGTCAAAAATACCATAGAACTATATGATTTATGCCCCAAAAATACCCAAATCACACTCGGAATTTCAGGTGGAGCCGACTCAATTGCCATGCTCCATTTTTTCATCACTCATAGAGAGATGTACAATTGGACTCTGCATGCCGTCCATATCCACCACGGCATCAGAGGAAGAGAGGCCGACAGAGATGCCCGTTTCGTTTTGAATTTGTGTAAGAGACACGCCGTTCCTTGCGGAATTTTTCAATATGACGTACCAGCTCTAGCGAAAAAAGAGAAAAAAAGCATAGAGGAAATGGGTCGCATCGTGAGATATGAGACGTTCCAAAAACTGGCAACCCTTGGACAAATCGCCGTTGCCCACAATGAGGACGACCAAGCAGAAACGGTGTTGATGCACCTTGCCCGTGGCAGTGGTCTCAAAGGGCTTTGCGGAATGGAAGTCAAAAACGGTGCGATTGTTCGCCCACTCTTATTCGTTTCCCGCAAGGAAATCGAGCAGTATTGCACGGATCACCACTTGACTTACCAGACTGACAGCACAAACAAGCATACCATCTACGACCGCAACCGCATGCGTTTGACATTGTTGCCACTCCTATCAGAAATGTACGGCGACGGCGTGAAGCATCGCATCGCAAGGACAGCAGAAATTTTGCGAGAAGAACACGACTTTCTAAAGACCGCCACTGCGGAGCTATACGAAAATGCAGTGGTTGAAACGACTTTTCATCGTTTGTCATTTTCACTTGACATTTTGCGAAACAGCCACAAAGCCATACTGCACAGACTCTACTTCCTCGCATTGAAAAATTTAGGGGTCGAAACGAATATTTCCTCGTTGCATATTGACATGATTTCAGACATTTTACACGATACGAAGATGAAAGAAATTCACTTACCGAAAGAAATTTGTATAAAAACTAGTTATTCCGAACTGATTTTCGAGAAAGACCGTAAAGAAATTGGTGATTTTTACTACGAATTGCCATTATCCGAAAGCATATTCGTCAAGGAATGCAATCTTTTTGTCGAAATTTCCGTCATAAGTGCAAAAAATAGCGAAATCATACCTAGTGACTATACGAAAGTATTTGATTATGATAAGATAAAGGAAACAATTTGTTGTCGCAATCGAAAAACAGGAGATACCATTGGTATTTTCCGTGACAAAGAGACACAAGATCTCGCACAAAAAACCTTGAAAAAGGACTTTGGCGACCGCAAAATCCCAAAGGATACGAGAGATTCAATTCCTTTGATTGCCTCAGGACATGATATCTTGTGGGCAGTTGGGGTGACTACCTCAAAAAAATACGAACCGACAACAAATACAAAAAACCATCTACTAATCGAATTATGGAGGAATACAGATGAAAGAACGAGTGGAAGTCATGTTGACAGCAGAAGAGATTTCAAAACGCATTGATGAATTGGGGGCTGAAATTTCAAAAAAATACGCTGGCGAGCAAGTCGAGTTGGTCTGCGTACTAAAAGGTGGTATTTTCACTTTGGTGGAATTGGCAAAACGCTTGACAATTCCTGTGACGATGAGTTTTATGGACGTATCGAGTTACGGTGATGCCCTTGAAAGTAGCGGAAGTATCAAGATTTTACGTGACTTAGACGAAGACATTGCAGGGAAAAATGTATTGCTTGTCGAAGATATCATCGACAGTGGACGTACACTTTCGCACCTCAAAGAAAGATTGATACAAAGGAATCCGAAATCGTTTGAAATTTGTACGTTGCTGACGAAACCTTCCCGACGTGTCGTGGAAATGGACGTGGAGTATATCGGTTTTGAAATTCCAGATGCGTTTGTCATCGGCTGTGGGCTAGATTACAAACAGAGATACCGCAATTTAGATTACATTGGCATTATGCATTTAGAAGAAGAATGAGAAACTTTCGAGGTAATAACTAAATACTGCAATAAAAAGAAAAGACCTTGGGGCTTTGCCCCAAACCCCACCAGCTTTTAAAAAAGCCGAAGCCAAGCTTTGAGAGCTCAAAACTTTAATTTTGCCGACCTTTGTACTTAAAATATTTTATATTTTAGGCAATATTTAATTGAAAATTCAATAAAGAATGAACACTACCCATATTGAACGAAGCGTTCAATGATACTAAAAAATACGGTCTGCACACCTTATCAGACCGTATTTTTCTTTTGCAATTTATTTTGTAAAAAGGCAATTTCATTTTTCAATTCGCCCAGAAAAAAGAGTGTCACCGCATACGACAGCAAGCCCAAAAAGACGAGCATTGCAAGCGAAATGACATTGACTGCAACGAACGATTTTGCAAAATGGACGACAATGCCCATCACAGCACTACCAATTAAAATGTTGAGAAGTGAGCGGAAATTGACAGAAAATAAAATGTCATTTCTTGTGCCATACACAGCGAGTAAAAAGTATAAGAAAAAAGCCAAAAACGTACTGACTCCACCGAATACGTACCCAAATTTTTTGATGAAAATGAGGTTGAGTGCAATATTAAACAGCCCACAGAGAAAACTTCTTTTTGCAATTTCTTGTGTCTTCAAATTGAGTTCCCAACCTTTGATTGCGTACTCTGTCAGACCCAAAAACATCATACCAAGAGCCACAAAACCCATGACGCTATGCCCTTCCCAGTATTTTGTTTCAAATAAAACTTGTGCAATTGGGCTTGAGACGGAAAAAATACCAACCACAGCAGGCACACCGATGAGTAAATAATTTCTGATTGCCACTTGCAGTAATTTTTTCGTCAATTCAGGATTATTTTCGTTCCATGTTTTTAAGATTGTCGGATAGCTTCCTCGCATTGCACCCGAGGCAAGCAATATGAACGCAGAAGCGACGATAGAGTAATTCGTCTGGTAAATGCCAGCTTGCGTTTCGCCTAACAAATACGTGATGATGTAAATATCTGATTTGTTCAAGAGCGATGTCGCAATCATATTGAATGTCAACGGTGTACCATAGGCGATGAATAATTTTTGTATTGATTTATCGACATGGGTTCTCTTGATGTATTTTATGATTTGTAATTTTCTCACACCGACAACGACAGTAATGCAATCGAATATAATGTAGCTCAAAAATACAAATTGTATATTAGAAGAAAAGACGGTATTCAAAACTAAAATACCTGACAATTTCCCGACGACATTGATAATTGACAGCACGAGGTTCGTTTTGCTCTGCCCAAGACCTGCAAGCATTGAAATCATCATTTGTGCCGTGTTATACGTGAAGCACATAATGAAGCCCAATAGGAGTAAATTCCTTGGATAGATCTCGAATATTTTTTCAGTGTCGAAAAAGTAGAGTGACATAAAGATTGTACTGCCGACGACGAGCAAAATGCCGTTGAGTTGCACCCATGAATAAAAGACTGTGGAGTAGAAATTCGTTTTTTCGTCCTCCGTCCGATACTGCGTGAGGTGGCGGAAAACAGATTGTGTCAGCCATTGTATAGCGACCATAGCGATCGTTGTGACGGCGACGTTGATGGTTGTATATTTCCCCATTTCGTTTGGGGCATACAGGTGGGTCATCGCTGAAATTGTGAGGATACCAACGAGGCCTTCTATAATTTTTGCGGTCATGTAGATGATGGTGTCACGTGCCATGACTTGATTTTTTGTTTCTGTCAAAAAAAAACCTCCTAACGAGTGGGCGTGCTGTGTTGGTTGAATATTGTGGCTTTTAAGTAACTGTTCAGAACCTTGTTTTTTAAGACCGTGGACGCTGTCCACACCTGCCATTTTTTAAAAAAAATGGAGTAAAACTTTGATTTTATTCGCCTTAGTATTTAGGTAACAACTAAATATTTTAATTTTTGAAAAAAGGAAAGACTTTGAGGCTTTGCCCCAAACCCTCACCGCCATGAAAGGCGGCGGCGAAGCCGCTTTGCGTAGCAAAGTGAGTTGACCCCCTTATATAATGTAATTGGGTGAATAAAAAGCCGTTAGGGTCATTTATTCACTGTATATTTATACAAGATTTTATTGTATAATAGG
>JAWXUZ010000145.1:0-4737 GCA_044425835.1 Bacillota bacterium
TAGCCGAAAAAATGTAGTTCTATACAATGTATGCAGAGATGCGACAACTTCGTTGTCGATCGGGCGACCACAGGTCGCCCCTACGCATTGTAATTTAGCCATCAGTAGGAACAAAGCCCCAATCTAGATATTGCTGGAATTATCGTTTTATCGAGGGCGGGCGACCACAGGTTGTATTTTTAACGGATTTTCCCTACATCGAAAATATGCACATCAACCACAATTTCTACATCATCAATGCCACTTTCTAGCCCGATTTCACCAAATAAATACCGCCGTGCTTTCGCCCCCAGACCGAAGGCCTCTAGGGCTTCATGCTCGTTGGCTATATTTATTGTATGTTGCATTTCGTCTTTTATGCTGTTTTCTAACAAAGTTGTGAGTTCTGCCCTTTTTCTGACATCGAATGCATTGCTTTCATACGCACCGATTAAGTCGCCTTGGATTTGCAGAAGGACAGTGCAAACTACTTTTTCGTCCACGACATCAAAATCATAGTCCACACGATTTTTCACGACTTCAAGAGCCACAGTATGCCCTTGGTACTCGGCTTCAATGACGGCTCCTTCGGCTTCGCCAAGGAGTAATAAATAGCCTTCTTCCTCTTCTTGATCTAGGGAGAATAAATAATCGTAATTGACCAAAACCATACCGCCACCGAGAGTGATGGTCTCATCTTTTAGTGTGATTTTCGGTATGACAACAGCTCCGTTTTGCTCTGTGAGTTCGGCAAGAAACGCATCGAGGTCGAGTGCTTTTGCAATGGCGACTTGCTGACTTTGGTTCTGGTGGAAATCCCATAAAAATAAGCCTTGATCCTCTTGGATTAGCTGTGCCAAAATATCACTGGCTTTCCCTTCTGTGGCAAGGAGTAGCACTTTTTCTGAAATCTCTTGGTTGCGTTCTAACTCCTCTAAAAATACGAGAAACTGCTCGCCGTTTTTCAGCAAGGACTCCCCGACAACGACCATTTTCAACTGCCCGAGGTCGGTACTTTTTGAGTGTTCGCTGTCGACTTTGACTAACGCTCCTGCGACAGTGTTCCCCTCTGCTTGCAAAAGAGTTGGATCTTTCGTTTGCGTTTTTGCTGGAGCAAAAGTAAATGAACCTGTATCATCATCACTCAAATCCATACCCATCGTGAGAACGTATGACAAATCTTCTGGGTTTTGGCTATCGAAACAGCCCGTGAAAAGTAGGAGTGGCAAACAGAGTAAAATTGCTTTTTTGGTCAAATTGAATTTGAAATTGTGCCACATTATTTCCTCACTCCTCTCTTGATTTTTTCAATGAATAAGCAAATGCACGGTAGCACAAATAAAAATACACCGTTGCACCACGGCACAAGCGTATTTCTGATGACGTACGTCACCGACAAATCTTTTGGCAACCACGCTAGTAAAATGACGATGAGCGTCGCCACTGCGGTCGGTAGCTTATGCTTTTTGATATAGTCTGTTTCGTTGTCTATCGCTTCTGATGTCTGATCTGCGACACTTTCTCTGTTGCAAATGCTGATTGCTCCTGTCGTTGCAAAAAAGACCATGCCCGATAAGAAAATGACGGTGGAAGCAAACCAAAACCACAAGAAAAAGGAGTCTTGTCTCGTCAGGAAAATACCAGAAAAGCTGACTCTTTCCATCATTTGTAGTGTGGGGAGTAGCTTTTTACCAAGCACTTCATATCCGTACACACCAAGATTTAAAAAGAGTACGAGTAGCACAACACCACCCATCACGAGTGTCAGGAGTGCCACACCTCGGACATGCTTTTTCTGTTCCTCCAAATAAGGAAACACAAATAAGAGTAGCAAAAGCCCTTGGAACATTGGCGAAAATATCGCTCCTCCTTGCGACAATTGTTCGGCACTGGGCATGGTCATTGGCAAAATTCGGCTGTAGTCCCCGCCGAGAGAGAGCAACACGGAAATTAGAATGACGGCAAAAGGCAGTATGACGAAAAAAGCAAGAATTTCACTCACTCGCCCCATGGTTTCTATGCCACGAGAGGCACTGTAATAAATGGAAATGCCAAATAGGGCGAGTACGAGTAGGAGCGGTGTTTTCGGCAACAAATACCCGATGATGATTTCTGAAAAAATACGCAACTCCAACGCTCCATAAAATAGCAAGGTGAAAATCAGAAATCCGCCAATCAATTTGCCAAACCACTGCCCGAACGTATGTGTATACCATTCGATGGCGGTAAATTCGGGAATCGTCTTGCCGACATAAAGTAAAAAATAAGCCAAAAGCACAGACACTGCACACCAAAATAACACAACAAATCCACTGCTTTCTTTGACTTGGAGTACAATTTCTGATGGCAAAAATAGGAGTGTCGTATTGAAAAAGTAGAATAGACAGAGCGTATACAGTTGCTGGACTGCAATTTTTTGATTGTTTGCAAACATATTATTTCCCTCCTGTTCTGCCACCTGAATTGCGTTTCATGAAGATGGACATACGCTTGAGTTTTCGCAGTGGAAACCGCACAATGCTATCTTCAAAATCTTTGGCATTGTTGGCACTGGCGGAGCAAAATGGATAGAGATACGGTATGCCATACGAGGTCATTTTGCTGAGGTGAATGGCAATGAGTGTGAGGGCTGTCCATATGCCAAACAATCCGAAAAACGAGGCAAATGCCATGATGATATACTTGCACACACGCACAGCGGAGACAAATGCCACATTGGGAATGACAAACGTAAATACACCAGTGACCGCAGAAATGATGACGACAAGCGGACTGACAATGCCAGCTTCGACCGCAGCAGATCCGATGATGATGCCCCCGACGATGCCAATCGTTCCGCTAATGGGAGAGGGCAAACGAATCCCAGCTTCTCGCAATAGCTCAAACGCAAGCTCCATCAAAATGACTTCGCCCACAACAGAAAAAGGAATGCTTTCTCTAGTGAGTGCCACCTTGATGGCAAATGATACGGGCAACAGTTGTGGGTGGTACGCCGTCAAGGCAATGAAAAATGCAGGCAATGTCATTGCCCCAAAAGCCGCCAAATAGCGAATGGCACGGACGAAACTCATGATTTCCCAACGCTCATAATAATCTTCTGCGGCTTGAAAAAAGAGGTTCATTGTCGTGGGCAATAAAATCACGAAAGGGGTGTTGTCGACCAAAACGACGACTCTGCCCTCCATTAAGGCGGCGGAGGCTTTGTCTGGACGTTCTGTCATTTGGAGTTGTGGAAAAGGGGAGAGGTAATGTCGCTCTAGGAGTTGCTCCAAAGAACCGCTGTCGAGTACACCATCGCCTTGAAATTGGTCAAGTTGGCTTTCTATTTGTGCCAATAATTTTGGTCGCACCAAGTCCTCAATATACATGATTGCAATGTCGGTTTGCGTGCGTGTGCCGATGCGTTTTCGTTTCAACTTCAATTTCGTATCACGAATGCGGCGACGGATCAATACGATATTGATTGCCATGACTTCTAAAAATGCATCTTTTGGACCTTGAACAACGACTTCGGTCTGTGGTTGGTTGACGCCTCTTGATGGAAATAATTTCAAGGAAGCTTGCAAGGCGTAGTCCTCGCCCTCCATCAGCAAGACGATTTCTCCTGATAAAATAGCGAGATACACCTCGTCATACGTGGACAATTCCATTGTTTCACCGACTGCCAAAATATCGAGTTCAATGCGTTTGAGTGTTAGCTCTCCTGTTTCTTCCTCGTAGAATGCCATGAGATTGGTCATGATGTATTCTCGTACGGCATTGCTGTCGACGATGTTGTCGGTATATAGTAGATACATTTTTTGTGTTTCACCACCGACGATAAATTCACGCATCACAATGTCGCCACAGTCCGCAAACGTGGTTTTTAGTATTTCGACATTTTTGGCTAGGCTTTTTTGTATTTTGTTTGGATCGGTTTTTGATTTTTGTTTCTTGGGTTGATTGGTCATAGTCTATCACTCCTGATTGGGAAATGTTTTGAAGCTTTGGAATAGTATGGAACAGGAGTATAATTTTTATACAAAAAAATGAAAAAACAAGAAGAATTGGTTTATGTTGCGGTGGATTGAAGCATTAATTAAATATTGCCCAAATTATCGTTTTATCGAGAGAGGGCGACCACAGGGTCAGAGCTTCCTACAAAAAACCTAAAATATCAATATGTAGGGGCGACCTGCGGTCGCCCGCTTGCATTTTCGCTACCTTGTTTTAGGAAGCATTTAATTGGAGGAGTAATATCTCCAAAAAATATATAATTTTACAAATACTTAGGCGAACACAATTAAAGTTTGTGAGGTCTGCGAATGCAATTTTGCATCGCCAGATACTGCATATACAATTGTATGATTTGGGTATTCCTGCAAATGAACCAAGAGCAGTTCCACACATTTCAAGACGATAACCCGTGTCTTTCTAATTTGAACAAATATAGAAGATGGAGGTTATTTTTATGTCTAAAAAAATATATAGAGCCGTGATTTACTGTAGGGTATCACAAGAAGATGCAGGCAACAAATTAGAAAGCAACAGCATTACCACACAAAAATTATTTTGTGAAGAATACGTCCGCAAGCAAGAAGATATTGAGCTTGTGCATGAGCCAATTGTCGATGATGGGGTCAGTGGTGTGACACACGATATTGAGATACCAACTAAATATTGCCATTTTTTTAAAAAAAGAACAAACTTTAAGTTCGCCCATTTACCTGAAGTTTGCAGTATCTCTTGGGTGGCGACCTTTGGTCGCCTGCTCCCCCG
>JAWXUZ010000033.1:0-25599 GCA_044425835.1 Bacillota bacterium
CTTCTTCAGCTACTACTACTTCTTCTTCAGCTTCCACTTCCACAGCTTCCACTTCCTCAGCTTCTACTTCTTCAGCTACTACTTCTTCAGTTTCTGCTTCTTCGGTATCAACTACTTCTTCAAATTCGTCTTCTTCATCAAACTCTATCATTTTTGTGATTTTAGTTCTAGGAAGTTCCACTTCTTTTTTTTCTTCGAGTACTTCCAAAACTTTCGGTGGTTCTGGCAAAGTCGGTCGCACAATTACTTTTTTCAATACCTCGACTGTTTTCGGTACGGTTGGCAACTGTCTTTTTTTCAAGAAGTCAATCATACGGAATGTCTTCAACACTTGCAAAGTTTCCGCAGATGTTTCTGACAAGGCATTGTCACGTTCAATCGCTTTGCGAAGTGCAGTCAGTAACAATTCCCCTTCTGTCACAGGGTCTTTGATCCAATCTGTCGACCAAACACGATGAAAATTCCAGTTTTTACTCAGAAGTGTTCCGCAATACGCACGTTCTCTTTCACGGGCTGTTTTCGACTTGCGATAATTCACACCGTCACAAGAAACCGCCATAATGAACGTCACATCTTTCGTTGGGTGATGCACTGCCAAATCGACACGTTTTTTGGAATGACCAATATTTTTCGCCACTCGATAGCCGTTGGAAATCAAAAATTCACAAACTGCTTCTTCAAACGCAATGTCAACGGCATCGAACGATTTCCGTATTGGTTCTGTTTCAATTGTAGATTGCCCATGAATCGAAAATTCCATGTATGCACGCAACAATTTGATTCCACGCACATTCGTTGAGTGGAGTGGTAAATCCGTTGGACGAATCGAGCCGACCAATTGCATTTTGATTCTTGCCCGAGTTGCCGCCACATTGAGTAATTTTTCGCCATTGTCATGAGCAAAGAGCGGAAAACCAACATTTTGTAAGTTATCTCGTTTCGTATACGCAAGGCTAAAAATAATGCCGTCACGCAAATCACCCTGTGCATCTTCAATGCATTTTATGAAAAATGGTTCTCTTTTTTCTTCAGTGAAAAATAGTTCAAATTCAGGATTTGCAAGTCTAATTTTCGTGATTTCTTTGGCAATGGCAAAACATTGGTTGTCACTTACCGTGATGACACCGAGCGATTTTTCGGGAAACTGCTCCATCCACGTAAATACAAGTTCAGCTACTTTTTTCGCTTCGTTTTCGTTCGTTTCCGTTTCGTCGTAATCGTACACACCATTTGATACGAACGTATAATTTATCGGGCTTTTCAACGGCGTTGGTGTCGGTGTTGTGACCAAAGAACGATTGTAAATATGAATATTTGAAAATGCAAAAAGCACTTCATTTTCACTCGTATAGTGATATTTTAATGTTTGTTGCGAAACAATAGTTGCCATCGCATCGAAAATAGATGCCAATTCTTCGTTTTTTGACGAATAGAAAAATTCTTTCGGCGGCAATTGGTACGTATCTCCTACAGCAATAATTTGTTCCCCACGCAACATCGGAGACAATGCAATTTCTGTTGAAATTCTTGTCGCCTCATCGAAAATAACGATGTCAAAACGATATTCTTCATAAGGCAATAGCGATGCCGCAGCAAATGGAGACATCAGCATACACGGTTGCAAGGTCGGCAAAAGTGTCGGTGCTTGGGCAAACAATTCCATCAAAGAAATGCGTTGACTTTGTTTTGAAAATTCACGTTTTAAAATACCCAGTTCATCGACGGAAGATGTGATTCTATTGATATCTGGCACTTTTTTCGTCAAGCGGTCTTTGATTCGCAATCTGGCAATTTTTAGTTGTCTGATATCGAGTTCACGGAAGCGTTTCAACGTATCTTCTTGCGTTTTTCTCCTAAAACGATTTACGGCAGGATATTTTTGGATGACTTCATCGAGCCACAAAGAATAAAATCTTTTTTTGAATCCATTCATGATGGATTCTGTCGTTTCTTTTCCATCGAGAAAAACACGCAACACATCGCCGAGACCCTTTTCTTCACACTCTCTTTGTGCATTTTGGAAGTCGATCCATTCCTCCAAACCTTGTAAATCTTCACCACATTGTATCAACTGCTCCACGAGTGCATCTATTGGTTTTTCCCAAATTTGATATTCTTTTTCATATAACTCATTGAACCATTGCAATTGTGACATGACATTTCTTTGTATCAAAGTGATATTTTCAACCAATTGTGAAAACACCTCTCCATGCTTCAAAGAAAGAATCGCCTCAACAAAACTGTTGCTCAAATCCAAATCTCTTGCTCTGCGATAAAAAGAAGTTGCCCACGTCAGAGCCGTTTTGGTTGCACCCCAATCGGTTTCAAGCCCTGCATATAAAATGGCAAATTCTTCTTGGTATTCCTTTTTCTTCTCAAGCATTTCTTTTTCAATTGCTTGCACTGTGCATAAATGTGCAATACTATTTTTATACAAATCGTAAGTCAATTCTTGTGTTGTATGCGGTGTGACTTTCGCCAATTGCTTTTCGAGTGCATCGATATTGATATAGATGGTATACAAAACATTTCTAATATTTAAGAATTGCATCTCTTTGAACGTCTCATAAGGAATCATCGGCAAAGCTTCGATTGTAGCCGACAATTGAATCGTTTTCGACACAAAATTCCCGCTGTTGAGAATCGGTTCAACTGGTTTCGTAGAAGAAAGCAATTCTTGTAATTTCGCCGATATATGACCATCGAAATATTTTTTGATGTCACGCATGACTTGAATGCTTTCTTTGATTTCTTTGAAATTCGTTGTTTCGCCTTCGTAACGCTCCCCGAGATAACGAATCGCATCGTCTTCTTTCGTTTGGAACTCACGGACGAAATCTTTCAGGTATTTGACATCTGTCAACAATTCTATAATTTCCTCTTCGGTGATTTTTTTCAATACAGTACGACTTAAAATTTTGATGGTCTTAATATCTTCTTTGTACGAAGATTTCAACATTTTTAAATTTCCTGTATAATCAACCTTGAACCGTTTTAAGATTTCATCGTAATTGATATTGAATATTTCTTTTTCGTATTTCAACAATATTTTGTCACGCAAGGCAACAATTTTTGTATAGATATCTTCCAATTCCGTACAAACTTCATACGCTCTTTCTGTTTTTGTCAAATCATACCAAACTTCATGCCCTTCGATACATTGGTTGATTTTTAAGAAAATAGGCAAAAAAGAATCTAGTTTTTCAAGCGTAGTACAGTCAGGCATATCTAAAGCTTTTTGTATTGTGCTAGTGTCTTTGAGCAACGCATCAATATCGGCAATGGCACGCAAACAGATATTTTTGAGTTGCGTTTTTTCTTCAAAAACAATCGCTTCCGAAGTATATTCTGTATTCTTCAATTCTTTCAGCAAAGGTTTGAACGGTTTTTCCAATTCTCTTTGCAACTCCAAACCAGTAAAATCGAAAATTTCTTTCGCAAACGTTTCGTTGAGTGCTTTTTTAGCAACTCGGTACTCTGTTTGTAAGTTCATTGCCTTATCCACTTCGGCTGGTGTTGTGTCTTTTGCCCCTTTCAAAAGCCAATGTTTTGGAGCTTTTTTTGCTGTTTCACACAACGCAAATAATTCCTTAAATTTCTCAAATTCTTCTAAGGAAAGTGGTCTTTCAAATTGCACAATCTTCAATTTTTCAATTATGGTATTCAATGCAGAAATTGCAATTTTTGAATTTTTCTCAATTTCTTGACGCAACTCATGGGAAACTTTTTTCATAGAAGTGCCATGCCATGCATTGTGTTCATAATCTTTGCTCAACTGCCCCATTGCTTTTGAAAAATCATAGAGCAAATATTCAAATTCTTGCATTTCTTGTGCAGAAACTTCACTTGCATTTTTGAAATCAAAAATCAAGTTCGGTGCATTTTTCATTCTTGCAAGAATGCCGTTGACTTCATAAATCGTCTTATTCATCGGTTGGTGCGGTGTGTGCAATTGCTCTACATAACGATTGAGTGAGTCACGTTCTTTCGTCAACAATTCCAAATCGTAAAGAGATTCTTCACGCATTCTTTCTTCTTCTGATTGAAAAAGAGCTTCCAAATGTTTCAAAACCTCTTTCTTATTTGCCATTTTCCCAAAGAGTGGCAAGGAAAATTTCGACAATCCGATTCTTTGCAAATCTTCATACACGCCTGAAAGCGATGCCATTTTTTCTGACACGAATAAGATTTTTTTGCCATCTGCCAAACCTTCAGATATAATGTTTGAAATGGTTTGTGTTTTTCCTGTTCCTGTCGCCCCTTGCAATACAAAACTTGCCCCTTTTTTAGCCAAAGAAAGGACATTGAGTTGGCTCGTATCGGCATCGAGTGTTTGGAATACATCGATTGGCGGTTCATTTTGGTCGTGGTCATACTGCACTATTGCTTCAGCTCCAGCTGAAATAGCAGAAGAATCACCTTCTAATGCTTTGATAATCGGGTGATTTTTCAAATTATTTGCATTTTTTTCCAAATCTGCATATAGGTTGTACACCTCAAAAGGAAAAAGTCCGAGTGTCACTGTCTCAAATAAAGTGAAATCTTCAGCAGAAAGAAGTATAGCGACGTCATTAAAATAGGCTGCAATCGTATGCGTATTCATTTGAAATTCAGGCAAAGCGATACCGAACTCGTTTTCCATTGCAGCTTGCAATACAGGATTGACAACACAACCCTTGTCAAAAAAAGTCATCTCATACGCCGTCGTTTCCGATTCTCTTTCCAAAGAAACAGGCACAAAAACGAGAGGTGATTCTTTGCCTTCCCAACTGACCGCACCAAAAGCGAGGTATAAAAGGTGAATCCCTTGTTCTTCTTTTGCCAAACTCGCTTGCCCCAACATAGATTTCAATATTGCAAGTTGCTCTTGTAAATCTTGGTTCGTCGATAAATCTCCAGACACTACGTTATATTCAACTTCAGCAATTGGATTTTCGTACAATCCCGCATTGATTACTGGTTGATTCGTCGATGAGAAAGTGAGTTTTTTTTCGCTTAGCACGAGTTTTTTATAAATTTCAATCATTGACGGTTTCGTAATGTAGAGTGCGGAAGTCGTTTCCTCCTCAAGATGGAGACACGATTCCCACAAATCCGAATCAAGCAATTTATTTTTCCAGTTTTCGATTTTTGAATCAATATCTAATAACATCGACAACTTCCTTTCCTTGCACTTTATTGTTTACATATATATCCTATTATACACTAAAATTAGAAATATAGCAATATTTTAATATAAAAAAATCACATAAATACAAGAAATTAACAGCGAAGCACATTATATCTGATGAAAATCAGTCAAATAAAAGGTTTTGAACCCTTTGTACGCTTCATAAATGTCTGCTTTGCTTGCGACTTCGTATAGAGAATGCATGCCGAGTACCGCCACACCGCTATCGATGACTTGCATACCGTACCTCGCCATCAAAAAAGAAATTGTGTTGCCACCACCCACATCGACTGCCCCCGATTCCGAAGTTTGCCAAGTTACATTTGCTTCGTCCATCACGTTGCGGAGTTTTGCGATAAATTCAGGATTGGCATCGTTGGCACCACTTTTGCCACGCACCCCTTTGTATTTATTAAAAATGAGACCCGATCCCAAAAAAGCAGTATTTTTACTCTCGAAACACTCCGCATACATCGGATCAAATCCAGCTGTCACATCGCAAGAGAGCATATGTGAATTGACGAGCATTCTTTTGAGTGTCAATCCAGAATACGCTCCCGCCAAATCGAGTATTTCTGCCAGTGAATTTTCAAGCAAAATAGAATCCATGCCCGTTGCACCAACACTGCCGATTTCTTCTTTGTCTACCAAGAGACAACAAAGCGTCCGTTTCGGAGATTTCATAGAAAAAAGTGCCATCAAAGATGGATATGCACAAACCCTATCATCTTGCCCGTAGCCCATAATCATACTGCGGTCGAGTCCGCAATCTCTAGCATGCATTGCTGGTATAATTTCCAATTCAGCAGAAATGAAATCGGCTTCTTCGATATCGTATTTTTCTTTGAGCAATTGCAGAACTGCTTTTTTGACTGGCTCTTTCGTTTCGTTTTTCATAGGAATCGACCCAATGAGTAAATCGAGTTTTTCACCTCTCACAAATTCACTAGCTGGTTTTTTGTTATATGCTTGAGAAAGATGTGGCAACAAATCTGCAATTACAAAAATCGGTTCATCGTCTGTTTCGCCAATAGAGATGGTGATTTCTGTCCCATCTTTTTTGATGATGACACCATGAAGCGAAAGTGGTGTCGACAGCCATTGGTATTTGCGAATCCCACCGTAGTAATGCGTATCGAAGTAGAGATTTCCTTTTTCCTCAAATAGAGGGATTTGTTTGACATCAATACGAGGAGAATCGATATGAGACCCTAGCAGATTCATGCCTTTTTCAAAATCATCTTCTCCAATATGGTATAGCAAAATCGATTTTTTCATATAGACATGGTATACTTTGTCGCCCGATACGAGTTTTCTTTCGTTTTTGATATACATCTCAATATTTTCGTAGCCATTTTCCTCTGCCAAGCGAATGACTTCGCTGACACATTCCCTCTCTGTTTTACATTTTGTTAGGAATTTTCTATAATTCAAATTGAGTGTTTCTAAATTTTCGAGTGCTTTTTCATCGTAAGTTGTCCATGCATTTTTCCGTTCCATGTGTTTTCCTCCATTATTTTATACGAGTTTCTTCCTATAATATACAATTATTTAGCGATAGCTGATTCATCAACCGCAACCATATTTACAAAGAAACCTTCCTAGAAATCATGAAAAGAAGTTTCTAAGAAGGTTTTCGTTGAGTGTAGTGCATTTATTTTTTGTTTGCCGAATGAATTTCATGTATTTTTTCTTCAATGATAGTTGTATCGAAATTCGGTCTCTCAAGTGGTCTTGAAATGTAATATCCTTGTGCCAACTCAATGCCAGCATTCATCAAATATTCCAATTCTTGGGCAGTTTCAACCCCTTCACCCAACACACAAATATCATTTTCTTTACAGAAAGTAATGATTTTATTGACAATCGTTTGGCGGGAAGGATCTACATGCACATTAGAAATCAACGTTCTATCGATTTTCACGATATTCGGTCTGATTTTTAGCAAGTTCACATCATTCGCATAACCAGAACCGTAATCATCGAGAGCCACTTGCAATCCCAAAGAACGCAAATCCTTCAATTTTTTCGTAATGGCATCTTCAGATTGTTGCTCTTGTTCTGTAATTTCAACGACCAAATACGGGAAGCAATCTTTGTAAAGATCTTCAAGTTCTTTGTAATTGGCTTCCGTCAAATTTTCACTTGGAATGGAGTTGATAAATATTTTCGCCCCTGCGAACAAATCTTTATATTTTCGATAGAAAAACAAAGTTTTGTAAAAAGTGATTTTTTCAACTTTCCACAGTTTTCCTTCTTGCGTTGCAATTTGCAAAAATTTATCTGGCGTACCTAACGTTTCACTAATTGGTCGCATCAACGCTTCATACGCATGAATTTTTCCTGTTTTGACATCGATAATTGGTTGGAAGAAATACTTAATCAATTCTTCGTCTAATATACGATTGAGTTCTTCTTTTCCGCTGAGCATAAACGATTCTTTCAAATACATCGCCTTGTCAAATTCACGCAATTCCCCTTTGAGCGATTGCTTTCCTTTGTACATAGCGAAATCGGCAAATTTCATCAACTCATCTAAGTTTGTCGAATCGTCATTATACCAAGCGATTCCGCCCGACATTCTAATCTGGAATTGTTTCGTGTTTGGCATTTCTATCAATTCGACTTCAAAGGAAGCATACAATTCATCTAAACAAGCGAGCAATTCCTCTTTGGAGTTGAGTCCGTATAGATATGCATAAAACTCATCTCCAGACATACGTCCAACCACACCATTTTTTGTCAGTACATTTGATATGAGATTCGCAGCTGTTTTGATGTACAAATCTCCAAAATCATGACCGAATGTATCATTTACATATTTCAAATTGTCGAGGTCAAACATGATAAAACCTGCAACTTTCATGTCTGCCGTTCTAAATATTTCCTCGACTGTTTGGTAAAATGCCCTACGGTTCATGATACCGGTCAAGACATCGTAATTTCTTTCAAAATTAAGTACAATGAGATCTTCCACTTCTTTCGTAGAATCTTCGATAACACCTAAAATTGCATCTTCTTGTTCAAATTCTTGAACGGTATAATATTTGATTTTCGCTTCACCAGTCGCATACGTATGTTGCAACTCAGAAATTGGTGACTGCTTCAAAAATTCTAGTTTGTCAAAGAAAATCTCTTTTGGAATCTTTGAACCAAAGGATTCTTCTTCGATTTCTAGCATTTTATATACAGCTTGCGAAATGGTCACAGAAGATGCACCCTTGATGTATTCAAAAGAACCTACCCCGATATTTAGAAGTTCTAATATTTTATCTGTTTTCGTTGTCGTTCGTATGATGTTTTCTTGTTGCAACTGCTTGATTACATTTGCCAATTCGTCCAATTCTTTGATTCTTGTTTCTTGGAAATCGATTTCTCGTCGCACATCGTTTGCCGATACTGCTTTGCTCAATTTGATGATTGGTGAAGCAAAATATTTTCCTACGAAATAGGAAATGAGAACACCGCCAAGCAAAGAAATAGCAAGCATTGCCATCATTGATTTCCAAAATTCAGACGTAAATGAAGTCATGTTTTCTAAGTTGACCATGCCCACAAGCCAAAGTTCTGAGTCTGCAAATGGTGTATTGTTGGCGTACACATCCAAAAGCTCATAATAGGTACAGACATCATTTTCACCAACCGAAAAAACTTTCGGATCCACTTCTAAATTATGACGTTGCAAATTCAAATCGGATAATGTCATGGGTGTGTCAAGAACAATCAACTCACTTTGGGCAGCCCCTCTCGATATGATTGGTGTAAAACTGTCCGTTTCCTGATCAAAAGTAGCCAATACATAACCGAAAGAACCTTCGTCTGCAAATTCATCATTTGGCAAAAATTTATACAAATATTCTTGCGACAATTCCACACCAATGACCCCAACAGGTTCGCCATCTTTATCAAGTATCGGCACAGTATATGTAAGTACTTGCAAGTTTTCGTTTGTGACATCTTGCATTACTGACCAGTAGCCCAAATACATTTGATTTTTCGTAATTTCTGATGCACGCATAGGCTCCGACATGATATCGTAACAGTCCTCAGTCAATTCCAAGGCATATCCCCAAGTACTCAACAGAGAAAAACCGTACTCCTTAGAAATTTCCATCGGCCCTTTTGCCAACATCAACTTGTCATAAGACACCGTTTGCGTCAAATAATTATCACTTTTTAGATACAGCGTAGAATAATTATACTTCATATTCTCGCCATCATCGAGTATGATAAAACCGCCCGTCGTCCCTGTTCTTGATATCATCTCCATCACAAGTTCAACCGAATCGCTTAGGAATTCGACTTTTTCATTTTCGTCGAGTTCTTTTTGGTTGCCAATCATTTCGATGTAATTTTCTGAAACAGTAACACTAATATCGCTAATATTTGACCAAGATGAAGTCATAAAACCCTCAATATTCGTTTTTCTATTTTGTATCGTTTTTGTGAAAGAGCTATAAGAAAAACTCTCGATTCTCGTTGTAATATTAGTCATCACGATTGTGCTTAAAGAAAAAGCTGACTGTAAAGTGATGACGAGCATCAAAAGAACGATGACATATACCACAATGGAAATTTTTCTGAATTTTATCTCCTTCATCAGTTCGCCTCCTTTTCTTTTTACATCTATAGTCTCAAATTCAATATGTTTAGGATTGGTTTTCTACTAATATACTGGTTACACTATCTTTTAAACTTTCGTACCATTTCTCAAAGTTTTCATCGCTCAATGCCGTAGCAATTGCTTCTTCTCTATCCACACCAGATTCCACTTGTGTCGCCACAATTTCAGCCAACTCATCAAGAATAGTAATGAAACTGTCTGAGAGTGCATTCCTTGCATCGTAACTGCCTACAAATGGTCTATTTGCATAAAACTCATATTCAGGCAACATGATATTATACGTTACATCAGCAGCAGATTGTACGATATTTGACACTTCACCACCGACAAATTCTTCAGTTACAGCCATTACTTTATCGTAAGTCATCGCTTCATTTTGTACTGGAATGTATCCTGTTGAAACTGCAAAATCAAGAGTGCATTCAGGAGATGTAAACCATTTTAAAAATTCAATGGCGGCTGCTTCACGGGCAGGATCTGTTTTGGAAATCAACATGCCTGCTCCTTGTTGTACAGCTACTTTTTCGCCACCTTCAAAATAAGGAAGTGGCAACGTTCCACCTTCAATATCATACGAGTCTGTTCGATTCAATTCTACAAATTCAGGGAAATAGTTGATGCTAGAAGTAGAACCAGTATACATCAACAAATCGCCAGAACGAATGTCATCTGATCGAAAACTGCCATATGCAACGTAATGACCTTTCGTATAAGGTACGATGTAATTGTCCCAAATTTTTCTTGCTGCATCTTCTGAAAGTCCGAATTCCACACCGTGATCAGTGTATACATACATTTCTTCACCAACTTGCTTTGCTGCAACAAGCATGAAATTCGCTTCTGAGTCAAGCCCAAACAATGCACGCCCATCACCTTCTTCTGGTGTTAGGCTGTCAGTCCAATCATAATAGACTTCAGCTACTTCGGCAAGACCTTCCCATGTTTGCAATTGGCTCGTATTTGTGCCTGTTGCATCTAAAAAGACTTGGAAATCTGATTGGTTGATGAAAAGTAGCTCTGTCGATTTTGCAACTGGTAAAATTTTCAAGTTTTCTTCGTCATCAAAACGTCCTTCTTCTAAGAAATCTGCTTGGAACAAAGAAAGTTCTTCCTCAGTAAAATAGGGATCCATTTCTGCAACGACACCAATATCATCGAGCAACAATGCAGTATCACTATACGCAGAAAAAATATCAGGCATATCGTCCATACCAATTTCTTTGTTGGCAGCAGAAACAAGAGCAGACGACAAATCGCCCACGCTACTATGAGAATATGCATCAATTGTAATATTTTTTTCTGCCCCCACAGTTGCATTGAACTCTGCAATGATTGTATCGAGCATATCTTTTGTATTGGAGTTGTAGTAATGCCAAAATGTGAGTGTGATTTTTTCAGAAGAACTTGTGGAATTTGTATTTGTAGAAGCAGAGCTGTCTGCCTCTGCACTTTCGCTTGTACTTGAAGCCCCACTGCCACCACAAGAAGTGAGTGTTAAGGAGCTAAGAAGTAAGAGTGTTATAATGGTTTTTCTATTTTTTCTTAAGTGTTTGAACATTTTGTACCGCCTTTCATTAAGAAATTCAAAGGAATTGTATCAACTAAGTATTTGAGAAAACTTTCAAATATCTGAAAATTTTCGTACATATCTATTTTACGCTAATTTACATAATATGTCAATACTTTACAAGAATCTTTGAACGATTATTATCAAAACATATTGCTTTTGTTATGTTGGAATTAACATATTTCACATCTACTTGCAAATAAAAAAGTCGCCATTTCATAACAACTTTTCTATGGTTTTATAAAATTGTCATGTCATTTAAGCCAAACGGTCATCTACAAAGTCCTCTGTAATCCCTTGGCGAAGCAATTCTTCTTTCTTATTCTTCTTCATTTCTATTTTATTTGCGTACATATTTACATCTGCTTGGTCAAAAATCTCACGCATTGTCAAATTCTTCGTGTCTTTTGTTGTAATACAATACCCTGCTGCACAAGAAAGTCGAAATGGTTTTTCACCTGAACGATTGAATTCATCAATTAAATATTGGACTTCATCTAAATACAATTCTACTTCTTGTTTTTCTACAGAATCGAAATATGCCATAAATTCATCGCCACCATACCTACCCACAAAGATTTCTTCGGGAAAAATTCTCGTTGCTTCTTTGATTTTCAGGGCAAAACAAGCGATCAAATCATCGCCTGCACGATGCCCCAAATTATCATTTGTTTTCTTCAAATCGTTCAAGTCAAAAATAATGATGGCACGTTCTTTTGGATTTCCTTCATCGATTGGCAACTTTAATATTTCTTGACATTTTGAACGGTTGTAAAGCCCTGTCGAAATATCGATATACATTTTTTCAGACAATGCCTTGTTTTGTTTCAATTCTCTCATTATATTTAGCAAAATGATTCCCAAAAGAAATACAGATATGAAAACATTCCAAGTCAAAAAAGTGTTAATTTTTCCGACAAGCGATTGCGAATCTTCTACGTAAGACGTTATTTCTGTAATAATCACAGTGGCCGTTGAGTAATTATATTCACTTGCATTGAATAAATGATCACGAACGCCATTCCCTCTAAAATCATAAATCGCCTCTACGAACGTATAATATTCTTCTTTGAATTCTTGTAGTAAGACAAAAACTTCTTCATTTTCATGAGAAAAATATACCGATTCCCCACGGGCATTCATAATTTCTGAAATGAAAATTTCAAGTTGCACCAATAACTCTTCAGTATAACTATCTTCCAATTCCAGTTTTGCAACACGTTGTATGTAAGAAGTAATCGTATCAAGTTGAAGAAGTCCAGTTTTTTCAGCATCTGCAACATCTTGTTTGATGGTTTTAAAACAAGCCAAAAAGAGAAGTGAAATCAAAGAGATTGCAAACAAAACATGCCATATATTCAATTTTTTTTGTTTTGAAGTTTTCATATCTTGTTCACCTCGAATCATCGAATTGCTGTTAAAATGTATAATTCTCTACAATATATCATACGCTATTTTTATAAAAAGTAGAGTGTCTTGTAAGAAACGTAATATTTTTTTAAGAAAATTAATCGGCTGTGTCCGAAACAATTTGCCAATCCTCAAAATGAACGTCATAACGATACGCAGGGCGACTCAAGATGGAACCCACTGGCAAAATCACCCGATCCGTATTGACATACCCATAGTAATTGAGCATAAAAATTGGATATTTGTAGAGTTTTTCGTATTCTAATTTTTGCAATGCATCTAGTGCAGTTAAAAAGTCTTCATCATTTTTTGAAGCATTCAATTGATCAATCAACGAATCGAATGTTCTTTCTTGCCCAAATACGTTTTGGCTTAATACATGAGAAGAATCATACTCTTCGTACCACGCTGAAATGTCAAAAGCAGAAACACTTTTCAAAGCGATATCATACTCGCTTGTATAGATACTTCCTGACAACATGATTTCCACTGTAAGTCCAACTTCTCTCAAATCTTCTGTCATCGCCTCCACAAAACGAAGCGTGATGTCATCGCTGTCTGTACATAATAAAACCAGTGGTCTGGAAAAATCATACTCTGCTTCTGCCAAAAGTGCCATTGCTTTTTCTGGATCATATGTGTATGCCCGATCTTTTCTATTGTCTACTAAACCTGTGTTTATAACGGTACCTATATTATAATAAATATTTTTGACCAAAGATTCATTGTCGATGGCATACGCAATGGCTTGACGCACACGCACATCTCCCAACACAGGATCTGTTTCCAAATTTTCTTGCTTGATGTCGAATACCAAATAACGGTAAAACAAATCTTCGATATGGTATTCTTCCATATAAGAAGCTGCACGAAACTCAAGAATTTCTGTGACATCTGTTGTTGTATAATAATCAAGGTCATGAATGTCGTAATCTGCACGAAGAGAAATTGATTCAATATGAGGCACTGCATCTGTGTATTTGTCATTATATATGTAATTCAAAGACTCTGATAGAACAAATTCATTGAATTTATACATACCGCTCACAACAGGATTGAGCCAAAAATCATCATCGTATATCGCTGTAAAATCTGCGTCACAAAGCATATGCTCTGGAAGTATGGCAAATTGTGTCAATATATCAATGAAATTATAAACTGGTTGTTTCAGTGTAATATAAATCATATTTTCGTTTGTATCTAGCCCAGTTAAAATTCCTACTTGCTTATTTTGGTACCCCTCTGCTCCGTTGATTGCCAATAAAGCACTCGACAAAAAAGGAACGACACGGTTGCTTCGCAATGCCGCCTCAAAACTAAACATAACGTCTTCTGCACTTATTTTTTCGCCATCAGACCAGTACAAATCGTCATGCAACTCAATCGTATAAACTAGCCCATCTTCAGAAATTTCATAACTCTTTGCCAAATCGGATTTGACTTCATTTGTCACAGCATCCAAAACAAACAAACTACGAAACATTAGGGAGGAAAGAAAAGAAATTTCACTCCAAGGAGCGGTTGTTTTTCCGCTTAGAAGTACGCTTTCAGTCGTACCCAAATGAAGAGCAGTTCCTTTTATTGGCAGTGCTGTGGCTTGTTTGTTTGTACACGCAGATACACTGAAAAAAACAGCAATTATTATAAGAAAATATGTAATTTTACGCATCGTCTTTGCCCCCTTTTTAAGAATTTCTTTACCCAATCATAGATGTGTATCATTATAACATAAATCCCGTAAAAAAACAATGCTTTTATAAAATTTGATATAAAATATCAGTGACTAAAATCGGGAAAAAGACGGCGGGTAAAAAATTCAACAGTTTCAATTTTGTAAGCCCTAACATATTAAGCCCCAAGCCGAAAATCAGCACAGAGCCGACACAAGTCATTTCATTGATAATCGATGTACCCAAATACGGTGCAATTAACTGTGAAAGTAGTACGATTGCACCTTGGTAAATCGCCACAGAAACAGCTGAGAGCATGACACCAATTCCAAGAGTCGAGGCAAGTACCGCAGCAACGATGCAGTCAATGACTGATTTCGTAAAAATTGTGCTGTATTCTGCTGAAAGTCCAGCTTGAATTGAGCCAACAATTGCCATTGCCCCCACACAAAATAAGAGTGACGCTGTAATGAAGCCGTCCGCCATAGAATTTTTTGTATTGCCTTTTTTTAGCTTATCTTCTGCCTTATGCACAAATCCATTGAATTTAGAATCCAAATCAAGACCTTCTCCAATCATTGTGCCAAGAGCCATAGAAATAATCAAAACGAGTGAATTTTCACCCACCAATGCACCAGACCACCCAATATACAGTATACAAAGTGCAATCCCTGACATCAACGCATCCGCAACGTGCTTCGGAATGCCACGCTTCGCCAAAAGACCAATGCCACTGCCGACGACAATCGCCAAAAAATTTACAACTACAGTAATCATTTCGATTCTCCTCAACTAAAACGGCTATATTTTTCTTTGATAAGCCCGTTTTGGTACACGTAAACTAGTTTTTCCAACTCACTGATTTCTTCGCATAATTGTTCTCCGATATCAGTGTCTTTCACACAAATTCGATCTTGGTGATACTGCAATGCCACTGTTGAGGAATGAATGTCTTGTTCCATTTCAATGGCAACCTCAGTCGAGACGAAAGGTTCGTGCGAAACGAGTTCCATCCCTCTTGAATGGTAAATCAAGGTATATCCCGCAATGCCTGTCACACTTTGGTATGCTTTTGCAAAACCGCCGTCAATGACGAACAATTTCCCGTTGGCTTTGCTTGGATTCTCACCTTTTGCAACTTTGACTGGTACGTGTCCATTGACGATAATCGAAGTATCAGGATCAAGCCCGAACGCACGAAGAACACCACGACACATGGATTCTTCGTTTCTCAAGATGTAGTACGGATTTTTGATTTCTGCATGAGACTCTTTGTCATCAATGAAATACCGCTCGAACGTCGTCATTTTCTTTTTGCCAAATAGCGGAGAATCTTCTCCACACCACAAATACCACATAATGTCCATACATTCTCGCTTGCTTTCAGTGTGGGCAGTGTTGAAATACGCTTCCCTCGTTGCCCGCTCCACTTGGTCAAGGTATGCTTTTCCGCTGTATTTTTTCCCTCTGAAGTTTACAATTTTTAGTGAGCCGTCTTCATTAAGTGGTACACCACCATGAAATAGCAAATTGGAATTGCATATTGTATACATACTACCTTTGCTATACAATACACGAATGTGTCTTTGCAAGCGTTCGCTGTTGACGAAAGAAGATTTCACTTTCGACATTACGAGTTCCTCTTCCGCAGTTAATTTGTATGGATTTTCAGGGTCGATTGTCGGGAAATTTCTGTCGTTTAATTTGTATTCAGTACCGTCAATTGTAATTGTATACGTCTCGAAATTAATGGCACTCAAAAGCAGACGATCTTCCATTTCAAATTCAGGTCTTCTATTGATGATTTCGCCTTCTAACTTCCATTGCAATACAGAAATTGCTTTGTGCATTTTTGCCATCATATGCAAATCACGATCCGTGAGGGCTTCGTCTTTGATTTTAGGCATAAATTGTTTGCAAGGGTCGTCTGCGTATTGCTCCATTGCAAATGTAGCCAAAGGAATTAAGTTGATGCCATAATCTTCCTCGACAGTATCTAAATTGCCATATCTCGTTTGGATTCGCAAAACATTGCAAATCAAGGCTTGGCAACCAGCCGCAGCCCCCATCCATGCAATGTCATGATTGCCCCATTGGATATCGACATTGTGATAACTTTCTAGCGTATCCATAATGTCAGCCGCATTCGGTCCCCTGTCGTAAATGTCCCCGATGACGTGCAGACAATCGACGGCAAGTCGTTGAATGACATACGCAAGTGAGATGATAAAACGTTCGGCTTGTCCAAGTTGGATAATTGTACGGATAATTTCTTCGTAATACATTTCTTTGTCAAGACCGAGACTGTCCTCGTGAAGTAATTCTTCTATAATATAGGCAAATTCTTTTGGTAGGGCTTTTCTCACCTTAGAACGAGTGTATTTGGAAGAAACCACTTTACAAATATGCACCAATCTATGCAAAGTCACTTTGTACCAATCTTCCATATCAGGTTCAGTCAAAGCAATTTGCTCAAGCTTTTTTTCTGGATAATAAATCAAAGTGGCAATCGATTTTTTTTCGCTTTCTCTAAGACTTGTCCCGAAAATCGTATGAATGTGACGTTTGATGACACCAGATGCGTTGCGAAGTACATGGTTAAAGGATTCAAATTCACCATGAATGTCAGAAACGAAATGCTCCGTCCCTTTTGGTAAATTGAGTATCGCCTTTAGGTTGATGACTTGTGCAGCAGCACTGTTGATATCTGGGTATTGATTCGATAATAAATTGAGATATTTCATCTCTGTTTCTGAAAATCTGCGTTCTGTCATAATAAGCTAAGCCCCCTTAATTTTCTATTTCTGGAAAAACATCTATTTTAAGCGTAGTCGCTTCAAAGTTCAAAAATAAAATTGTCGCAATGATATCCCAAAAAATGACAGATATGAATGCAAACAACGAATACAAAAATTGTGTCGTATACAAAGCTATGAATGTAGTGCCGCCCTCTACTGCCGGAAGTAAAAAACTAAACGTCACAGTGATTGTATAAAATATCAATCCAGCAAGAATCAAACGGTATACATTTCCACGCAACAAGTGTTTGCTATATAGTAATGCCTCTTTCATTTTTTTGCCACGAAAAGCGACTGCCATAGGGAAAAATACGAACATCATCTCAAGGTAAACCCCTGGAAAGATGAAGCAAAAATAGCCCAAAATGACAAGGAATACCCTCAATATTCCAGTGGTCACAAGCGGAATATAAGATGAAAACGTATAAGAAATTGCCGCCCGACTTGTGATGGTCATCACACCTTCTTTGGAACGAACGTAGTCGTAAGTCAAATGATTGACTGCCACACGTCCTACAATACTTAAGGCAACAGAAATCAAAAATATTAGGAATTGATTTTGAATTAGATTGCTAAAGATATTCATATATTCATCGTCAATAACTGCATTTTCTGCCACGGTCAAATTCAAAATAGTCGTCATATCACTAAATAAATATAGCGTGATTAAGCTATCTAGTATGGCAATTGGCACATAAATCACCAATAAAATTTTAATCAAATCTTTGTATTTTGCTTTGAGACAACGCCATGCAATGCCATATACCTCAATCGTACTTAAGCTTTTATTTTGTATTTCTGGAAACAAAGTACCACCCTCTCTTGGCTTTCCTTTTCATTTTCATTTACATACCGCCATCAAGTGTGACGACTTGCCCTGTCAAATAGCTTGCCCCATCGCCTGCTAAACATACAACGAACGAGGCAACTTCTTCGGGCGTACCGAAGCGGGACAGCGAAATTTGTTCTGCAAAAAGTTCTTTTTCTTCTATTGATAAATTTTGATTCATTTCTGTATCAATCGCACCGCAAGCAAGGGCATTGACACGAATCCCAGAAGGACCCAGTTCTTTTGCCATCGACTTACAAAATGCATTCATTCCCGCCTTTGAAGCGGAATATACCGCCTCACAAGATGCACCTGACTCTCCCCAGATGGAAGAAATTCCAAGTATGAAACCTGATTTTTTCGCCACCATAGATGGAATGACAAGGTGCGAGAGATGAAATACAGAAAAAAGATTCGTCTGCATTAACGCTTCGTATTCCGCTGGCTTCATATCTGTGAACAATCCGATGTGCGAAACACCTGCATTATGAACCAATACATCGATTTCTCCGACTGCTTCATGAATTTCTTCTATGATACGTTGGCACTCTTTATAGGAAGAAACATCGCCAAAAACGGAATGAATCGCCGTATAATCTTTTGATAATTCTGCATATGTCGCAAGCAAACGTTCCTTGTCATGCCCTCCATGGAGTATGACAGTATGCCCATCTTTTAAAAATGCTTTCGCAATCGCTTTGCCAATGCCACGAGATGAACCAGTCACAAAAACGATTTTATTTGTAGTTTTCATTCAAAACACCTTTCTGCAAGAACAATCAATTATTTATGAATCTATGGAAATTATATCGTAATTTTCCAATAAAAGCAAGTGCTAGTATTTTTTCTACAATCCTAACAAAGAATTTCAGTGAAAATCAAAATCATACCATTCCCACTCCGTCATCATAATGTTTTCAACGGTTTCCTCTTCGATTTCCTCCACCAATTCAAATAACACTTTGAAGTCTAAAAATCGTTCTGAGTCAATCGTTGCAGTGCCAAAAATCGCATATCCTTCCTCTTCTTTTACAACATAGTCTCCCACCAAAACAACATCATCTTCTTCCAAATGGACGATGTGCAATTCTTTATTTTTTTGTTCGTCGTTAAATTCCAATCTCATATGCTTTTGCTCCTTTGCTTCACTTCATTTTACTGTTTTATGTCATTTATAAAAAAAAATCTAAAAAAATTTGAAATTTCTATTCCCTTATGAAAAAAAATGTTGTATACTAGTTCTATGAAAATAATTCAATTCACTAATGATAGGAGGTGGGAAAAATGAACTACATCGTTTTAGACTTAGAATTTAATCAATCTTTCCCGTTTCCGAAAGGCAGAGTCATTGATCCGATTCCTGAATGTCCTTTTGAAATCATTCAAATCGGTGCAGTCAAATTGAATGATTCGTTCCATACAATCGATACGTTTGATTGCTACATCGAGCCTGTGATTTACCCAAGGTTGCACCCGATTATCGGGAAACTCACAGGGATTAAAAAAGCAGATCTCAACGGTCAACCATCTTTTCCAGAAGCAATGCAAGCGTTCGCTGAATTTATCGGAATCGATGATGCCATCATCTGCACATGGGGACAAGATGACATCAAGTCGTTGTTCCGCAATATTGTATACTACGAAATTGACCCCTCTTGCATCACGTACGATTATTTCAATGTGCAGACGTTCGCAACGAGTTATTTGAATTACGAAATTGGAAAAGAAATCGGTTTGAAAAATGCCACACTCGAACTCAATTTGGATACTGCACTCTCTTTTCATAATGCACTCAATGATGCGATTTATACATCTGAAATATTTAAAATTGTGCGTCCTAAAAATTGCATTCCGCTCAAATTCGATTTGGCGTCCTTGCTTGAAAAAAAATTACCGAAACGGAAAATCAATTTCAAAGCACTCTATCAAGACATTGCCACACAACTTGGAAAAGAATCCCTCTCAGCAGAGGAATGCAAACTCGTTCGCTGTGCATACAAAGCTGGATTTAAGAATAGTTACACCGATACAGAACCGAAAAAATAACGATTGAACACACCGCAACTTGACTTTGGTGTGTTCGTTTTTTGTTTTATACTTCTTCTTTTAGTTCCTCTTCCTGAAATTCCACAGGCAACACCAATATTTTTTCAATGCGTTTTTCCTCGATTTTTTCAACGTGGAATAACCAATTGCCTACGTGAATTTCAATTTTTTCATCTTCTTCAGGAATGCGACCGAGTCGCCCTACCAAATATCCACCCAACGTATCGTAATCTTCGTTATCAGAAAACGAAATTTCAAGGGCTTCTTCTACTTTTTGAATATAAGAAGAACCACTCAAGCGATAAGAACCATCGGCAAGTTTCATAATTTCTTCTTCTTCTTCGCCATCATACTCATCGAAAATATTACCGACAATTTCTTCAAACATATCTTCCATCGTGACAATGCCCTCTGTACCGCCGTATTCATCGATTACGATTGCCATATGGACTTTCATATTTTGCATTTGGCGGAACAAGTGGTTGCTTTTTTTAGAAAAAGGCACGAAAAACGGCTCCATCAAAAGGTCTTCCAAAGAAAATTCTTTGCGTTCGCTCTCGTCCAAGACAAGGTATTTTACGAAGTCTTTGACGTGCAAAATGCCGATGATATTATCGATATTTTCGCTATAGACAACGATTCTTGAATATTTTTCTTTGAGAATTAACTCTACAATTTCATCATACGTTGCATCTTTTTCAAGAGCGACGATGTTCGTTCTATGCGTGGCAATGTCACCAATTGCACGCTTATGTAAGTCAAAAATATTGCCGATGACTTCAGAGGAATGTTCTCCGACAGCACCGACTTCTTCGCCCTCTTCTGTCAACGCACGAATTTTTTCCTCGGATACTTCCACATTTTTGCCTGCTTTTACGACTCTTGGCAAAATGAGGAGGAGTCCCACATTAAATAGTAACGATAATACCAAAACAAATTCCATATACCAACACTAATCCTTTCTGTTTTTTGTTTTCTAGTTTAGTCTAGTTTAGTTTGTTTTTCTAAATTTGTCAATGAAATTTCGCTGACACGACGTAAAATCCATCCTGCAACATCTGAAAAAACTTCTTCTTTGTTTGTCTCGTTTAAAATTTCATGTCTTGCCCCTTCGTATAATATCATTTCCACATCTGAAAATCCAGTTTTTTGGTACGTCTCATACAGTTTTTTGACACCTCTACCCCATGCTCCGACAGGATCTTCTTCTCCAGAAATAATGAAAATCGGCAAATCCAATGGTATGTGCCTTGCATCGAGTGTCTTTGCAGAAAGTTCGAGAATTCCCAGAAAATCACCGTATGCACCGAGTGTAAATAAAAAATTACAGCTCGGATCTGCCAAATATTTTTGAACGACATCTTCATCTCGAGACAACCAGTCTTTTTTTGTATGGAGTGGCGAAATGCCTTTCGTATAATCGTGAAATAGAATGCTTTCGACGAATGGACTGCGGTGGTAAATGCCATATTTTAATTTTAGAATTTGCACGAGTTTTTGCCCTGCCAGTGTTTGAGAAAAAGGAACATCTCCAGACCCCATCAAGATAATGCCGTCCAAATGATTTTTTCCATACATTCGCAAATACGCACGGGTGCAAAACGACCCCATGCTATGCCCCAGTAAAAAACGAGGCAGACCAACGTATTTTTTTTCGATATAGTGACCGATTTTTTCCATATCCATGAGCAAGTGTTTTTTGCCATCTTTATCATGGAAATGCCCGTGTTCGCCAATATTTTTGACGCTTTTTCCGTGTCCTAAATGGTCATGCCCCACGACAATGATACCAAGTTTTGCCATCGCACGACCAAAGGTTTGGTAGCGTTTGATATGCTCTGTCATGCCGTGGGCAATTTGCAAAACGGCTCTTTGTGGAATCGTTTCTTCGTACCATTCCACGCAAAACAATTTGTGATCTTCATCGGTTGATTTCAAATAAAATATGCGTTCTGTCATAGGGATTCATCTCCAAACCAGTCAAAATATTGTATCAGTTATGCTTCTTTTTTGCCTTCTTCTTTTAAAATATGATATACTTCGTCGAACGATTTTTCTGTACGAGTTGCAATTTTTTTCACACTTTCATACTCAGGATAGACGTATGTCTCCCCTTTGTGTGTACAAATTTTGTAGGCACACGTCCCAAGTGACGTTTCTTTTTCCGTCAAAGTGCGTTGCAAAGTCGTGCGTGTACAAGGGAATTTTCGAATCCCTATCGTTGTGAGGTGTGAAAAAATAATATCTTCCATCGCTTCTACATCTTTTTCTGCACAAATCACAGAAAGCATGGTCGACGGACGATTTTTTTTCATGAAAATCGGTGTGAAGTACGCATCTTTTGCTCCAGTTTCAAGCAATTTTTCCATAGCAAAACCGAGTGCTTCTCCGCTTGTGTCGTCGACATTCGTTTCGAGAATGAAAATTTCTTCGTTATCGGTTTCGCTTGGCACATCTTCTAGGATAAAGACTCTCAAAATGTTTGCTTTTTTGAAGTTTTTCTTCCCAGAACCTATGCCAATTTTTTCAATGACATACTGTTTTGGCAAGGATTTTTCAGTTTTTAGTGAAGCTACAATGGCAATGCCTGTCGGTGTCACCATCTCTGTTTTTTCTTCTGTCAATTGCAGTACCATTTTCCCAGCTTTCGCAATATTGACGACAGCAGGCACAGGTACAGGAATCACACCGTGTTGACAGCGAATGTGACCTTGCCCCTCATAAATAGTAGAAACAGCCACACGAGAAATGCCCAAATTGTCAATACAAACAGCTACAGCTACAATATCAACGATCGAGTCGACAGCTCCGACTTCATGGAAATGCACCTCAGTAACAGGCAATCCGTGTGCAATCGCTTCCGCTTCGGCTACGTAAGAGAAAATGTCTTTCGCCAAAGATTTTGCACGAGCCGTCAAGCCACTTTCGTTGATGATTTTTTCGATGTCCGTGATATTTCTATGATGGTGGTCAGTATGGGTTTCGTTGTGGTGATGATTGTGATCGTGGTGATGATCGTTGTCATGGTGATGATCGTGGTCGTGATGGTGGTCGTGGTGATGTCCTTTTTCTGAATCTAAATTCACATCGAAGCGACACGCATCAATTCCGCATTTGTCACGTCGCCCAATCTCAATTTCATATCCATCTAGGTGCAAACTCGCAAGTGCCGTCTCCAAAACCGTTTGGTCTGCCCCCAAATCGAGCAAAGCCGAAACGGTCATATCGCCACTAATTCCACTAAAACATTCAAAATACAGTATTTTTTCACTCATGGTTTACCTCCCCAACCGATTGATTTGCGTACTAAGATACCCCGCACCAAACCCATTATCAATATTGACTACAGAAATTCCTTCTGCACAAGAATTAATCATCGTAAGCAATGCCGAAAGCCCGTTGAAATTCGCACCATACCCCACTGAAGTTGGCACAGCAATGACAGGTTTGTCCACAAGTCCAGCAATGACTGCCGGCAAAGCCCCCTCCATTCCAGCAATTGCCACAACGCAATTCGCCTCTTGGATGGTTTCCACTTGCGAAAGCAAACGATGAATGCCAGCCACACCGACATCGTAAATCCGCACGACTCGACTGCCAAAAAACTCCGCAGTTTGGGCAGTTTCCTCTGCAACAGGAATGTCTGATGTCCCGCCAGTACAAACTGCAATTAATCCATGCGAATTTTCTTTTTTGCTTTCTTCAATCTTCAAAATACGTGAAACGCCATCGTATTTCACAATGGGAACGACTTTTTGTACTGCAAGAAATTGCTCCTCACTCGCCCTTGTGCCGAGTACATCGATTCCATTTTTATAAAAACTCTCGAAAATTTTGACGAGGTGCTCCTCTGTTTTTCCGCTACAGTAAACGACTTCGCCGAAGCCCTTTCTAAGTTTTCTGTGGTGGTCTAATTTTGCAAAACCCAAATCTTCATACGGTAATTTTTTCAACTTCTCTTGTGCAAAATCAATTGAAACTGCACCACTTTTTACATCTTGCAACAACTTTTCAATGTCCATAAACTACTCCTTTTAGAGACTTTTTATAGATGGATATCCATACTTCCACTGCGAAATCCCTCTAAGTCCAATGTGATATACGTAAAATTCAAGTCATGTAATACTTGTGTGATTTCCTCTTGCTTTTGCAAAAACAAAGCAAACTGACTTTTTTCAATTTCAATGCGGGCAATCAACCCATGTACTCGAATGCGATTGACCAAAAAACCAATGGATTGTAAGTACTGCTCCCCTTTGTCAATTTGGGCAAGCAATTCCAAATCGATTTTCGTATCGTAAGGAATCCTTGTCGCAAGGCACGGAGCGGACGGACGTTTTGCCACCGCAAGCCCTAGTTTTTTTAGTTGTTCACGCACTTTTTCTTTCGTGATCTCCGCTTCCGCCAAAGGGCTTTCGATCTGCAACTCTTTGAGAGCCAACAGTCCGGGGCGGTATTCGCTTAAATCATCGAAGTTTGTCCCGTCTATGATATGAGAAATCTCTCTTTCTTTCGCAAAAGTTTTCACTGTCTCGAAAAGGTATTTTTTGCAATGGTAACAGCGGTCAACTGGATTTTGCAATATCACCTCGTTGTCGAGTTCATTAATGGAAAATATGACATGCTCAACTTGAAATTCCTCTGTCAATTTCTTTGCAGCCACCAAATCTGTTTTGGGGTGCAAAGCCGTATCAAACGTCAACGCAACGACAACGGGTAGCTTCTTCGTTTCTTTCATTATTTTTTCTTTTGCAAGCGAGGCCATTTTCAGCAATAATGCACTGTCTGCTCCACCTGAAAATGCAATGCAAACCCCCTCTTTGACGAGTGTTTCCATACGCTGTGCAAGAATTTCTATATAGATCATTTTTTCGTTACCTCTTAATCATCTTATTTTTATGCAAAAACCCCGAAAAAAATTGATATCTTCAATGGGTTTCGTGGTTTCATTTTATCATTTTGAAGGAATCACTACAACACAATTTCATTGGTTTTATAAAATTAGTATAGCGTGTTTTTGAGGAAAATGCAAGAAATTCCTAAAATAAATTGATTTTAAATGAAGTTTTAGAAGAAATATCGCCAAATCATAGAACCGCTTTCTGCCTTTTGGAAATACTGCGTCATCCCATCGGCTTGCTTTACGTTGCCAGTCATGGTCAAAGATTAGATATCAAAGTCGTGAGTATGAGAATGATTAAAAAAGGTAAGTTGTATAATAAAGTGACGCATATTTCAAAATAAAAATGTCCCAACGCAACAAAATCTGATATAATGTTAAGTGACCAAACAAAACATGGATCAGGAGGTTGCGATGGAACACTTAGAGTATAACACAAAAAACAGAAGAGGTAAACACTTGAGTTCTTGAGTTTCCGCAAAATGCAAATTAAAATCAGTAACTTTTGGGCACATTGCTATTTTCATACAAAAATAAAAATGGTGAACGATAACGACTCAATAAATTGCACAAAAATAAACCCGA